>DATEDJ010000088.1:0-27478 GCA_035281725.1 Solirubrobacterales bacterium | reverse complement strand
CGATCGCGTCGACCACCGGCTCGGTCATCCCATGCCCCTAATCATCCGAGACTGCGACCCCCGCGGAGACCGCGGCCCGACCGTTGGAGCCCATGCCGACGTGCTGCTCGTTCTGCAGCTTCTTGCCCTCGCTCATCAGCGCCGGCGCGACCATCACCTCGGCCCGCTGGAAGGAACGGATGTCCTCGTAGCCGCAGGTGGCCATCGAGGTCTTCAGCGCCCCCATCAGGTTGAAGGTGCCGTCGTTCTCCTGGGCGGGGCCGAGCAGGATCTGCTCCATCGTCCCGTCCTGCTTGGTCGAGACGCGGGTGCCGCGCGGCAGGGACGGGTGGAACGTCGCCATCCCCCAGTGGAAGCCGCGACCGGGCGCCTCCTTGGCGCGGGCGAGCGGCGAGCCGATCATCACCGCGTCGGCGCCCATCGCGATCGCCTTGGAGACGTCGCCGCCGGTGCGCATGCCGCCGTCGGCGATCACGTTCACGTACTCGCCGGTCTCCAGCATGTGCTGGGCGCGGGCGGCCGCCACGTCGGCGATCGCGGTCGCCTGCGGGACGCCGATCCCGAGCACGCCGCGGGTGGTGCAGGCGGCGCCCGGACCGACCCCGACCAGGACCCCGACCGCGCCGGTCCGCATCAGGTGCAGGCCGGTCGAGTAGGAGGCGCAGCCACCGACGATCGTCGGCACCGGCACTTCGGCGATGAACTCCTTCAGGTTCAGTGGCTCGACCGTGGTCGAGACGTGCTCGGCGGAGATCACGGTGCCCTGGACGACGAGGATGTCGAGGCCCGCCTCGATCGCGGCCTCGTAGTAGTCGCGCACTTTCTGCGGCGTCAGCGATCCGCAGACGACCGCGCCGGTGGCCTTGATTTCCTCGATCCGCTTGGCGATCAGCTCCGGCTTGACCGGCTCGGAGTAGATCTCCTGCATGATCCGCGTCGCTTCGTGCTTGGGCGCCGAGGAGATCGCCTCGAGGCGCTCTTCGGCGTTCTCGAAGCGGCTCCAGATGCCCTCCAGGTTGAGGACGCCGAGGCCGCCGAGCTTGTTGGTGAGCGCTGCGGTGTGGGGAGAGACCACGCCGTCCATGGCGGAGGCGAGCAGGGGCAACTCGAACCGGTAGGGACCGAGGGTCCAGGTGATGTCGATGTCGTCAGGGTCCCGCGTGCGGCGCGAAGGAACGATCGCTACGTCGTCGAATCCGTAGGCGCGCCGCCCTTTCTTTCCGCGGCCGATTTCGATTTCCAAAGTGCTACCTCCAGGGCTGGCGTTGAACTAACCAGCCTACACTTCGGCCGGGACCTCCAAATCGCTCACGGAGACTCCCCCGAGCAGCCGCTCGACCTGATTGCGGTCGACGAAGCCGGCGCCGAAGTGCTGGGTCGACTCCGCCCCCGCCGCGACCCCGTAGGCGAGGCACTCCTCCTCGCTCCGGTCCTCGTAGCGCGCCGCCACGTATCCGGCCACGAAGGCGTCGCCCGAGCCAACGGTGGAGACCGGCTCCAGCGGTTCGGTGTGGATCTCCAGCAGGCGCCGCTCGGAGTTGTGGCCGACCGCGGCGACGCACCCCGCCGGACGGGTGATCGCCGCTTCCTCGGCGCCCAGGCGGACCAGCTCCAGCAGGCCGGAGGCGAGGTCGGAGCTGTCGGCGAACTCCTGGCCGACCAGCTCCTCGGCCTCGCGCTCGTTCGGGGTCACCATCGACGCGCCCGCCCGCACCCCCTCCAGCATCGCCTCACCCTCGGCATCGAGCACCACCGGCACCTCGCGCCGGCGCAGGTCGGCGATCAACCGCGCGTAGAGGTCGTCCCCGGCGCCCGGCGGCAGCGAGCCGGCCAGCACGCAGATCTTCGTCCCCTTGGCGAGGTAGCCGATCCGGTCGAAGAGCCGCTTCGTCTCCTCGGCGGAGACCGCCGGGCCGCGCTCGTTGATCTCGGTCTGCTCGCCCGAGGTCGGGTCGATCACCGCCAGGTTGATGCGGGTCTCGGCGGCGATCTCGATGAAGTCGGTGAGCACCGACTCGTCGTGCAGCTCTTCCAGCACGCGGGTGCCGGAGGGGCCGCCGACGAAGCCGGTGGCGATCACCGGCCGGCCCAGCAGGTTCAACGCCCGCGCCACGTTGATGCCCTTGCCGCCGGCCACGGTGCGGCTCTCCACCGCGCGATGGCGACGGCCCAGGCGGAAGTTCGGCACCGCGACGGTGCGGTCGATCGCGGCGTTCAGGGTCACCGTGAGGATCACTTCTGCTCTACCCGCTTTCCCCTTCGGATTCGGCGGATGGACCGCCCGAGAAGAATCGCAATGACCAGTATCGCGCACCCGGCTATCGCGAGCAGAAGGAGATGTTCGCCGATCCACCCGCGGGCCTTGTCGAAGGCACTGGCGGCGGGAATCGAGCGGCTGGCGACGAGGGGGACGGCGCCCGCGCGGAGCCCGGCGACGGTGACGGTGGCGGTGCCGAGGGGGGCGCCGCGACGGATCGGCCCGCTCACCTTCTGCGGCGCGTCCACCTCGACTTCGGCATGCTGACCATCGCGCATCGCGACCTCCAGGTCGTGGGCGACGACGAGCGGCAGCTTGCCGCCGGAGTAGCGGATCGCCGGGCCGGCGAGTTCTTCGCCCTTCCTCAGGACCTTCCGGTGTCGGTACTGGCGGAAGCCCCATTCGAGCAGTTCGAGGTTGTCGGAGAAGCGGGTTTCGTCGGTCGGCGCGTCGATCGCCACCGAGATCAGCCGGATCCCGTGCCGGCTGCCGGAGCCGACCAGGACGTAGCCCGCCTTCCAGGTGTGGCCGGTCTTCACCCCGGTCACCCAGGGGGCCATTTCCAGCAGCTCGTTGATCGTCTTGATCTTGCGCGGCGGATGGAGGCTCTTCAACGTCGTTTCGCGGGTGTCGGCGATCTTGGCGAAGGCCGGGTCCTTCTCCAGTTCCTCGGTCAGCGCGGCGAGGTCGAGGGCGCTCGAGTAGTTCTGCTTCGAGTCCAGCCCGATCGGGTTCTGGTAGTGGGTGTTGGTCAAGCCGAGCGCCGCCGCGTACCGGTTCATCTGGCCGACGAACTTCTTCACCGAGCCCGCCGACTCGATCGCGAGCGTGTGGGCCGCGTCGCCGGCGCTGAGCAGGATCAGCCCGTAGAGCAGGTCGCGCACGCTGACCTTTTCGCCCGCCTGGAGGCCCATCACCGACTCACCGAATTCGTATTCGTAGGGCTGCGCGGTGACGCTCTTCTCCAGGGGTAAATCGTGCATCGCCACATACGCGGTCATCAGCTTGGTCGTCGAGGCGATCAGCCTGCGTTCGTTGCCGGCGTGCGAGGTGAGGACTTCGCCGGTCCGCCCATCGATCAAAGCCCAGGACTTGGCGAGGACCTTGGGGCCGGGCGACTGGTGCTTCGGCTTGGCCGCTTGAGCGCTCGCGCAGACCAGCAGCGCAAGCAGGACCGCGAGCAGCGCGCCGACCCGGCGCCAACTCACTTCTGCAGCTTCAGGACTTCGCCCGCGACCAGGATCTGCGGGTCGACTTCCGGGTTCAGCGCCTGCAGTTCGGCGATCGGGACGCCGGTCTTGTGGGCGATCGAGGTCAGCGTGTCGCCGCTCTGCACCGTGTAGGTCTTCGCCTTCGTGCGCGGTTTTTGCTGCTGTTCGGTGTGGGTCTGGTTCTTGTGCCCGGACTTGTTGTTCGAGCTCGAGTTCAGATGCGTGTTCGAGGCGACCACGATGATCGCGACGACCGCGCCGACCAGCGCGGCCAGGGCCAGGATCCTTGCTATCCAGCTGCGCTTTCTCTTCATCGGACGGGGTGCCGGGCCGGGTGGTGACGCCAGGTCGGAGCGGGATCGTACTGGCAGATGCAGGGAAAAAGCTCGCCCTGCAATTAGGCGTCCGAGATCTTCCAGAGGGTTGCCCGCAACTCCTCGGCCGCCGCCGCCGGATCCTCCGCCCCGGCGATGCCGCGCGAAGAGGAGACGAGCGCCGCCGCCGGGCCGGGCCTGAAGGCGGCGCCGAGCAGCGCCGGGTCCCCGCCCTGGGCGCCGACCCCGGGCAGGAGGAAGACCGAGCGCGGCATCAATTCGCGCAGGCGGGCGATGTGTCCGGGCTCGGTGGCGCCAACCACAGCGCCGAGGCCGCTGAGGCCGGAGTCGCCGAGCAGGCGCCCCGAGAGCTCGTCGACGATCGCCGCGAGCCGCTCGTGCAAGGGAACCTCGGGGGCGGGCAGGTCCATCAGGTCGGCCGCGCCGGGATTCGAGGTACGGACGAGGACGAAGATCCCTGCCCCGGCCGCCTCGCAGCCGGCGACCAGCGGCTCGAGCGCGTCGCGGCCGAGCAGCGGGTTGGCGGTGAAGGCGTCGGCGCCGAGGCCCTCGACCTCGCCCCAGGGGGTCGGGATCGAGCCGACCAGCGCCTGCGCGTAGGCCGCCGCGGTGACCGGGACGTCGCCGCGCTTGCCGTCGGCGAGGAAGATCAGGCCCGCCTCGCGGGCGGCCTTGCGGGCCTCGGCGAGCGCCTCCCAACCGGGAGGGCCGAGGCGTTCGAAGCAGGCGAGCTGCGGCTTCACCGCGACGCAGTGCGGGCCGACCCGCTCGATCAGCTCACGGCACTGGGCGGCGACGGCGCGCCCCGCCTGCTCGGCGGGAGAGCCGTCGCCTTCGGACTCGACCTCGACCCCCCGAGGAAGCTTCGCGGGATCGGGGTCGAGCCCGAGGCAAACCTGACTGCGGCGCTCCTCGACGAGCGCCGTCAGCCGGTCGGCGAACTTCGTCAGCCTCAGCCGCCTTTGACTTTGGTCTTCAGGGCGGAGCCGGCGGAGAAGCGCGGCACTTTGCCGCCCGGGATCGTGATTCGCTCGCCGGTGCGAGGGTTCACCCCCTGACGCGGGCCACGCTCGGCGACGTGGAATTTGCCGAAGCCGGTGAAGCTGACCTCGTCGCCCGCCGCCAGGGCGCCGGTGATCGCGTCGAGGACGGCGTCGACGGCGTCGCTTGCCGCTTTTTTGCTGCCCAGACGGTCGTCGCCTGCCAGTTGGTCCAGAAACTCAGCCTTGGTCACGTCGAGATTCCTCCTCGGGGTTGAAGATGAGCCGCAATCTAACAACGCCGGTCGGCGGGAAACCGCGCCGGGAGCCAAAAGAGGCGTTGAGCGGTCGATCAGACGGCTATTTGCAGGGCGAACCCGGTGCGCCCCCGATGCGCCCCTGACGATTGATCAGGTGCCGCTGATCGATAGCTCGGCGACCAGCAGGGGCGGCGTCTGGACCGATCCGCCGAAGGGCACCCAGCGGGTTTCGGACCCCGCCGCGGCGACCGCTCGCAGCATCGCGACCAGCTCGCCGGCGATCGTGAACTCGCGGATCGGCTCGGCCAGCGCGCCGCCCGAGATCGCCCGTCCGGAGGCGCCGACGGAGAAGACGCCGGTCACCGGGTTGACGCCGGAGTGGAGCCCGGCGACGTCGGTGACGAAGATGCCGTCGCCCGCCTCGGCGAGCAGCTCCTCGGTGGAGAGGTCGCCGGCGGCGACGATCAGGTTCGAGGCCGAGACCGAGGGCAGCGAGCGGTAGCCGGAGCGCGAGGCCGAGCCGGTCGAGGCCGTCCCCTCGCGGTTGGCGGTGTAGGTGTCGTAGAGGTAGCTCTGCAGCGCGCCGCCCTCGATCAGGGCGGTGCGCCGGCGCGGCACGCCCTCGCCGTCGAACGGCGCCGAGGCGGCGCCGTCGGGGTCGCGGCCGTCGTCGTGGAGGGCGAAGGTGGTCGAGGCGACCTCGTCGTCGAGCCGTCCGGCGAAGGGCGAGCGGCCGCGCTGCACGGCGCGGGCGCCGAGCGCGCCGCCGATCAGGCCGGCGAAGCTGGCGGCGACGGTCGGGTCGAGGACGACCGGGCAGGACCGCGAGGCGGGCTTGCCGGCGCCGATCATCGCGACCGCGCGCTCGGCCCCCTCGGCGCCGATCGACTCCGGGTCGAGGTCCTCGGGGCCACGGGCGAGGCCGAAGCCGAGCCCGGTCTCGCGGCTGCCCTCACCCTCGGCCAGCGCCTGCAGGTAGGCGAAGCAGTTGGCGGACTCGTAGGCGGCGGCGATCCCGGTCGAGGAGGCGATCGCGACCTGCTCGGTCGAGTCGGCATAGACGGCGGTCTCGACCCCGACCACGCGCGGGTCGGCGGCGAGCGCGGTGCGCTCCACGGTCAGTGCCAGCTCCGCCACCCGGCCGGCGTCCCACTCGCGGACGCTCGGGCTGTCGAGGCCGGGCAGCGCCTCGATCCCGGCGGGCGCCGGGGGCTCCGCGAACTCGTCCTCGTCGGCGACCGCAGCCATCTCGGCGGCGCGGGCGGCCAGCGCGGTCACGCCCGCCTCGGTGAGATCGGTCCCGTAGGCGTAGCCGACCCGGTGACCGCTCCAGGCGCGGATCCCGATCCCGGTCTGGGTGGCCGCGGTGAGGCTCTCGACCTCGCCGCCGTGGACGCGCACCTCACGGCCGGTGTCGCGCGAGGCGTACGCCTCGGCGGCCGAGGCCCCGGCCCCGAGCGCCGCCTCGACCGCGCGGCTCGCGGCGGGCGACAGATCGACGCTCGGCAGCCCGCTCATCGGTCCGCCTCCCCGGCGTTCGCACTTTTCCCCGGTATGCGGTGATAACTGCGAACGCCGGTCACCGCTGGGTCCCCCCGACGGTCATCTGGCCGACGCGCACGTGCCCTTGGCCGGTCCCGACCGGCACTTTCTGACCGCCCTTGCCGCAGATCCCCGTCTTCATGAAGAAGTCGTCGCCGACCGCGTCGATCGCGGCGAGCGCGTCGAGGCAGTTGCCGATCAGCGTCGCCCCGGTGCAGGGGCTGGTTACCTTGCCGTCCTCGATCAGATAGCCCTCGGAGACGCCGAAGACGAAGTCTCCGGTCGCCGGGTCGACCTGGCCGCCGCCGAAACTCACTGCATAGAACCCGTTTTTGACCTCTTCGATCATCGCCTCGGGGGTCGACTCGCCGGGCGCGATATAGGTGTTGGTCATCCGCGGAATAGGCAGGTGGCGGAAGCTCTCGCGCCGGCCGTTGCCGGTCGAGGCGACCCCGTCGCGCTCGGCGCCGAGGTGGTCGTAGAGGTAGGAGACGAGCCGGCCGTCCTCGATCACCAGCGTTTTCTGCGTCGGCTGCCCCTCGTCGTCGATCGCGTCGCTCCCCCACTCGTTGGGGAGGCGGCCGTCGTCGTAGGCGTTCAGCAGCGGCTGGGCGACCTGCTCGCCAAGCTTGCCGACGTAGACGCTGGCGCCCTTGTGGATGTGGTCGATCTCGAGACCGTGGCCGGTCATCTCGTGGAAGAGGACGCCGCCGAAGCCGCCGCCGACCACGACCGGCATCGAGCCGGAGGGAGCGGGGCGCGAGTCGAGCAGGGTGAGGGCCTTCTGGGCGGCCTGCTCGGCGATCAGGCCGGGATCGTCTTCGAGCAGCTCGAAGCCGCGGTGGGCGCCGAGGGTCTCGGCACCGGTCTCGACCTTGTCGCCGCGGCGGGCGACGGTCTGGACGCCGACCCGGGTGCGGGTGCGGTCGTCGCCGGTGAAGAGGCCGTCGGAGTTGGCGATCGTGACCACGCGGCGGGCCTCCGCGTAGGAGGCGGTCAGCTGGGCGATCTCCTCGCCCATGCCGCGGCCGCGCTGGTCGAGCTCCCGCAGGAGCTCTGCCTTGCGGGCGGCGAGGACCTCCTCGGGGGCGACCGCGATCGGCACCGGGGTCACCGGGCGCGCGGTGAGCGGGGTCGGCACGGTGCGGCCGGCGCGGAGCGCCGCGGCGGCCTCGTCGGCAGCCCGCTCCAGCTCGGCCGGCTCGAGCCCGTCGACGTGGGCGAAGTAGGTGGTGGCGCCGTCGACGACCCGGACCCCGGCGCCCTCCTCGGCGCCCGACTGGACCGACTCGATCCGCGACTCGTCGATCGACATCGTCAGCCCGCCGCGCCGTTCGGCGAAGACCTCGGCGAAGCGGCCGCCGTTGGCGAGCGCGCGGGAGAGGACGCGCGCGGCGACCTCCTGGTCGAGCAGCTCGGTCACGGGCGCTTCCGTTCCCGCCCTTTGGGCACCAGGCGCGGCTTGGCGGCCAGGTCGATCACGGCATTGGCGGCGACGAACAGCTCGGCGCCGGCGGTCGAGTCGGCCGGGTACTCGGCGGCGCGGCCGCCGCGGTAGTAGAGGCGGGCGAAGGGCTTGCGCTGGATGCGACGGCGGCGCATGTAGGCGGCCGCTTCGTCGGCGTAACCGGAGACGCGGTCGAGGAGGACGCGGTGCGGCTTCGGCGGCATCAGCCGTCCACCTCGCCTTGGCCGTCACTCGGCTCCGGGTCCCCTTCCCCACTTCCCTTCGCCAGCTCGCGGAGGGCGGAGCGCATGTCGAAGAAGGTCAGCGACGCCAGCGCGAACCGTTCGGTCACCGCCACCGCCGCGAAGCCGTGCGCGCGCAGGGCGAAGACCTCGCCCGCCTGGGTGGCGATGTGGATCTGCTCGACCGGCTCTTCGCCGGTGGCGTCGGCGATGCTCAGCAGCGCGACCGCCTCGGTCGCCCACTCGGCGGCCTCGGAGGAGGCGGCGAGGACGGTCCCGTCGGCGGTCAAGATCGCGCCGCCGCGCAGGTCGGGCGACATCTCGGTGAGGAACGAGAGCGCCGCCTCGGCATCCGCCGGTGCGGGAGCTGTTGCGGCGGCGTCGGGCACTTAGGCGAAGATACCGACCGTGCCCCTCGCCCGAGCGTCATGGCTCACCGTCGTCGTCGTCTGCCTCATCGCCGCGATCCTCTTCGCGATCAGCGGCTACACCGGCTACACGATCACCTTGATCGCCGTCGCCGCGGCTGCGGCCGTGAATTTGCTGCCACCGGCGTAGGTGTTCGGGCCCAGGCGGCCGGGGACGGCGGGGTTCGTGGCCCGGTCGATCGGGGACGGCGAGCCCCGGGCGTCTCGTGGCGGCCCTGGCAGGCTGTGACCGCCACGAGACGCCCGGGACGCGAGGCTTTCGGGGGGAAGTACACAGAGATGTGGACCCTGCGGACGCGCTGCGTGGATTTAGTCCCCTATAGGGGCCCAAATGCACGCCGCGTGATTTGACCCAGCCATAACAAGGTCAGATCACGCAGCGCGATTTCGACCCCTGAGGATCCGTGTAGTTCCGCACGCCTCCGTCACGATCCTCCCGTCCCCGTGACGCCTCCCCGGCGTCTCCCGCACATCCCCCGCACCCCCGGCCCTCTCGGCGGCGGCCTCAGCCCGCCCGGGTCGCCGCCGAGAGGGCCGCGTCCCTTGCCGTCCTCCACCCGCCCCCGTCGGCCGCCGGCCCGCCGCGTCCCTTCCCGTCAACCCCCCAGGTGCACGAGCAATAGCCGCGCCGCCCGCCCGCGATGGCTGATCGCGTTCTTCTCCGTCTGCGAGAGCTCGGACATCGTCCGCTCGTCGTCGGGGCCGGTCTCGTCGGGGACGAAGATCGGGTCGTAGCCGAAGCCGCTGCTGCCGCGGCGTTCGCGCAGGAGACGGCCTTCGCAGGTCGCTTCGAAGACGTGCTCGGTGCCGTCCTCGTCGACCAGGGCGAGGACACAGACGTAGGCGGCGCGGCGCTCGCCGCCGGCGGCGTCGACCTCGCGGATCAGCTTGTCGAGGTTGTCCTCGTCGCTCGCCCCCGCGCCGGCGTAGCGGGCCGAATAGATCCCGGGGGCACCCTCGAGATCGTATGCCTTGATCCCGGAGTCGTCGGCGATCACCGCCCCGCCGAGCGCCGCATGGGCGGCGCGCGCCTTGATCAGCGCGTTGGCCTCGAAGCTGTCGCCGTCCTCGACCGGGGACTCGTAGACCTGGGGCAGCGGCTCCAGGTCGATCCCTGGCAGCAGTTCGCGCATCTCCCCCACCTTGTGGAGGTTGGCGGTCGCGAGGATCAACGGGCGTCTCGGATCAGGACCGCGCGTCGGGCGCGACCCGGTCCTGCACCTCGCGCAGGCGGGTGATCCCGCCCTCGGCGAGGCCGAGCAGCTCGTCCAGCGAGGCGCGGGAGAGCGGCGTCCGCTCGGCGGTCGCCTGCACCTCGACCAGGCCACCGTCGCCGGTCATCACCACGTTCGCGTCGACCTCGGCCCGCGAGTCCTCGTTGTAGTCGAGATCGCAGAGCGGGCGGCCGTCGACCATGCCGACGCTGACCGCGGCGATCGAGCCGGTCAGCGGCATCGTGTCGATCGCTTTGCGGTCGAGCAGTTTCTGGAAGGCGAGCTTCAGCGCCACGAACCCTCCGGTGATCGAGGCGCACCGCGTGCCGCCGTCGGCTTCGAGCACGTCGCAGTCGACGTAGACGCTCCGTTCGCCGAGCGCCTGGAAATCGCACACCACCCGCAGGCTGCGGCCGATCAGCCGCTGGATCTCCACCCCGCGCCCGTCCTGCTTGCCCTTGGTGACGTCGCGCTGCTTGCGGTCGCCGGTTGAGGCGGGCAGCATCGCGTACTCGGCGGTGACCCACCCTTTGCCGCGACCCATCATCCAGCGCGGCACCTGCTCGGAGATCGAGGCGGTGCAGATCACCCGCGTCCGGCCGACCGAGATCAGCGCCGACCCGTCGGCGCTTTCGACGAATCCGGGGTCGATCGTGACCGGCCGGATGTCGGCCGGGGCTCTGTCGTAGCTGCGCGAGGCGGGCATCGGCGCGCAGTCTTTCATGGCCGGGAGCGGCGTCGCCGCGCCGAGGCCGGCGACGCCCCCACCCTCATTTGAACGCGACCTTGTCGACCGCCTCCTTGATCTTGTTGATGATCACGTCGGCCAGCTCGGTGCCCTGCTTGCCGTTGAACCCTTTCATCGCAGCGACCATGCCGACCATCAGCAGCGAGACCAGGAGGATCAGGCCGACGTACTCGACCGTCCCCTGACCGCGCTCCCCGGCGAGCGCCTGGATCGCCTTCGCGCGTCGCGTCACCGCCACGTTCAACCGCCACAGACCGGCGTGCAGGTAGCCCAGGATTGCGTAGAACATCGATCTCCCTTCCTCGTTTGGCGGGAGCGATGCTGGGCCCTGAATACGCACTGAACAAGACGCGCAAGTGCCGTTTGCGTGCCGGCCGGCGCACGGCTAAGAGCCTGTCTCGAATCCGCGTGTGCGACTGGCGAGTGCCGGACCGAGCGGGGGTAGGACGCAAGGAGGCCGAATGGCAGCGCCATTTGGCCGACTGAGGACGACGCCCCGCGAAGTGTCCGGTGCCGCCAGGCGTGCGCGGGGGATTCGAGACAGGCTCTAAGGAAAGCTTCGGGAGAGCGTGGTGTGGAACTGGGGGCCGACCAGAGTGACGGGGTTTTCGCCGGGGAAGGTCGCGGCCAGGGTGCCGGTCCAGGAGCGCTTGCCACCGGTGCCGCGGCTCAGGGTCGCGGAGCCGCTGAAGGGGGCCGGCGGGTGGACGGTGCCGAAGCTGTTCTGCGGGTTCGAGGCAAAGCTCGACTGGGGGCCGACCGCGTAGGCGACGCTGAGGAGGCCGATCCGGCCGACGGTGCCGAAGCGTTCGGCGTAGTAGCCGGTCTTGCCCTCCCGCCGGGCGACGAAGAGGAGGCCGCCGGTGCCGGCTTTGTCGAGCGCCGAGAGGGTCATCCGGGTCTGCGACGGGGGCAGCGCGGCGGCCGGGTCTTCGCGCAGCGGGTTGGCGCCGCCGGCCACCAGCGGACACTGTTCGGTCGGCGGCAGCACGACCTCGCCGCGGATGCGATGGGAGCGGGCGGCGGTGTAGCCGCCCTGACCTTCGAAGTCGAGCGTGCCGGTGAAGTAGCCGGGGATCGTCGCCGCCCCAGTAGTGCCGCCGAAGCAGTCGGGCGGCAGGCCGCGGACGGCGGGCGCGGTGGCGTGGAAGGTGAGGTCGACGCGGCCGAACTGGTGGAAGTCGGCGTGGATGCCGTTCTGGCCGGAAACGCCGCGGGCGACGTAGGTGGTCGAGGTCCCCGCGCGGGTGGTGTTGCCCCGCTCCACCCCGATCGTCACCGTAGCCAACCGCGCCGAGACCAGGATCCGATAGCCGTGCGACCCGGCGATCTGGAGGCGCGATTCGACTTCGATCTTCGCCCTGGCCGGCGCCCCACCCTGGTCGGCGACCGCGGCCGGGGCGAGCGCGCCGCCCCCGATCGCCACCAACGCCGCGAGCACCGCGAGTGCGTTCGCAGTAATCACCGGATACCGGGGAAAAGTGCGAACGCCGGGGCGGGGGGTGTGGCGGAAGGCTCTCATCTGATCTGCTTCGCCCGCGCGTAGAGGTTGGCGACGTCCTGGCCGAAGTAGGGGCCGAAGTTGGTGAAGGGGTCGCTCGGATAGCCGTAGGTGGTGACGCTGTTGACGACGTTTCCTTCGATCACCCAACCGCCACCCGAGCCGCCGGCGCTGTCGTCACAGCTGATCGCCAGGTCGAGCGGGCCCGGTTCGAAGAGGGAGCCGAAGTCGTGGCCCTCGAAGCTCGCTTCGCGGCAGACCTGCAGGGTGCCGCCGTTGAAGGGCTTTTCGACCGGATAGCCGTAGACGTCGAAGGTCTGGTCGGGCGAGAGGCCGGTCTTCAGCCGGAACGCCCCGACCGCGGCGGCCAGCGTCTGCCCTTTTTCGTTGCGCCCGACCGCCGCCGCGCCGACGTCGAAGTTCTCGTTTTCGTGCGCGTGCCAGGCGGGCGTCGTCCCCAGCCAGTGGGCGGTGAAGGTGCCGAAGGGGCGTTCGCCGTGGTGATAACCGGGGACGAAGACCCACTTGCGGTCGGCCCAGATCCCTTCGTCGTAGACGCAGTGGCCGGCGGTGATGACGACGCTCTTGTTCGGCGAGACCACCGAGGTGCCAGAGCAGCGGCCGAAGCCGATCCCGGCGCCTTCGGAGATGAAGATCGCTCCGTTGACCCGGTATTCGGGCAGGGTCGGGTCGGCGATCGTTTCCGAGGTCGCGGTCAGCACCGGATCGAGCGCCGAGCCATGGGCGGGCGGCGAGCCGAGCCGGGGACGGGCGGCTTCCATCCGCGCGGGCGTCCAGAAGCGGCGGGCGGCGCGGGCTTCCTCGGGGAAGGAGACGGACGGAATCGACGCTGAGCCGGCCGGGCCGTCGACCGCAGGACCGGGGTCGGCCGCGGCGCTCGCCACCGGAACGCCGACCAGGAGGGCGCAAAGAACCACGGCGATCGGCAGGCGCGGGAAGCGCATCAGACCAGGGACTCAAGCAGACGAGGAGGCGACGAGCAGGGATAACCTGCCGCGATGCGCGTCCTCGTGGTTACCAACCTCGTGCCCGACGCGACCACGCCGCAGCGCGGCCGCTGGGTCCGCGACCAGGTCGCGGAGATCCGCGCCCGCGGCATCGAGGTCGAGGAATTCGGCTTCCCCCGCGGCCGCTCCCACTACCTCCCCGCCACCCGTCGACTGCGGACGCTGCTGCGCGCCGAGCGCTTCGACCTCGTCCACGCCCATTACGGCCTCGCCGGCTGGGTCGCCCGCCTCGCCGGCGCCCGCCCGCTGCTCGTCACCTTCCACGGCACCGACGTGCGCCACCAGATCGTCGGCCCGCTCTCTCACCGGCTCGCCTGGCGCGCCGACCTGATCGCCGGCGTCTCCCGCGCGCTGTTCGAGGAGGAGGACGGGCGCGCCGGCCTCCCCGCCGTCCCCGGCGCCACCGTTCTCCCCTGCGGCCCCGAGCTCGGCCGCTTCACCCCCGCCCCGCGCGCCGAGGCGCGCGCCGCGCTCCACCTCGACCCCGCCGGCCGCTACCTCCTCTTCCCCGCCGACCCGGCCCGCCCGGAGAAGCGCCACGACCGCGCCGCCGAGCTCGCCGCCGCGACCGGGGCCGAGCTGCTCACCGGCGGCTCGATCGAGCCCGAGGCGATGGCGACCTGGATGAACGCCGCGAACGCCGTCCTCGTCACCTCCGACTACGAGGGCTTCGGCATGGCGGCGATCGAGGCGCTCGCCTGCGACGTGCCCGTCCTCTCCACCCCGGTCGGCGTGGCGCCCTACCTGCTGGCGGGAATCGACGGCACCCTCTGCGCCCCCTTCGACCCCGACATCTGGGCGGCCGCCGCCCGTCCCCACCTCGACGCGACCGACCCCCGCGCGTCCGGTGCGGCGCGCGCCGCGACCCTCGCCGCCGGGCCGATGGCGGAGCGTGTGATCGAGGTCTACCGCCACATGACCGGCCGCCACGTTTAGATTTGCACCTTGCGAGCGGCACGGACGTTTAGATGAGCGACGAGACCTCGGGACCGGCAGCAGGAGGCGTGGAGGCGCGGATCGGCGAAGCCGAGCGCACCCTGGCCGCCGCCGCCGAGGCCGCGGCGGCGGCGGAAAAGCGCGCCGAGGCGGAGATCGAGGCGCTGGAGGCCGACCTCGAGCGCTGGCGCAGCGAGGCCGATCGCGTGCGCAAAGAGCTGGAACTGCGCCACGAGGAAGAGCTCGCCCAGGAGCGCGAGGCGAAAGAGCGGGCGATCGCCGCCGCCGAAGAGCGGCTGGAGGAGATCGAGGCGCAGACCGACGCCGCCGAGGAGCGGATCGCCGCCGCCGAACGCCGCGCCGAGGAAGCCGAGAAGGCGATCTCGGTCGAGAGCGCCCGCGCCCGCGAAGGCGCCGCCGGCTGGCTGCGCGAGCGTATCGACCAGATCCGCCGCGAGGGCGGGGACAAATAGCCGCGGTCGCCGAGTACGACGTCGCCGTCGTCGGGGGCGGCGCCGCCGGCCTCTGGACCGCCCTCCGCGCCGCCGAGCGGGGCGGCCGCGTCTGCGTGGTCTCGCGCACGCCGCTCTCCCAGAGCGCCAGCTTCTGGGCGCAGGGCGGGCTGGCGGCGGCGCTCGAACCGGGCGACTCGCCGGAGCGCCACGCCGAGGACACGCTTGCCGCCGGCCGCAACCTCTGTCGGCCGAGCGCGGTCCGGGTGCTGGTCGAGGAGGCCCCAGCCGCGGTCCGCGACCTGCAGGCGCGCGGCGTCGACTTCGACCTCGACCACGAAGGGCGGCTGGGGCTCGGCCTCGAGGGAGGCCACTCGGCCCGCCGCATCGTCCACTCCGGTGGCAGCCAGACCGGCCGCGAGATCACCTCGAAGCTGGCGGCGATGGTCGCCAAGGACGAGCGGATCGAGGTGCGCGAGCGGACCTCGGCGACGGCGCTCTGGTCCGACGGCGAGCGCTGCCACGGGGTGATCACCGACGCGGGCGCGCTCGGCTCGCGGGCGACGGTGCTGGCGACCGGCGGCGCCGCGGCGCTCTGGCGGCGGACCACCAACCCGCGCGGCGCGATCGGCGCCGGGCCCGTCTTCGCCGCGGCGGCGGGCGCCGACCTCGCCGACCTCGAGTTCTGCCAGTTCCACCCGACCGCGGTCTACCTCCCCGACACCCGCTTCGACGGCCTCCTGATCACCGAGGCGATCCGCGGCGAGGGAGCGAAGCTGCTCGACTCCGGCGGCGAGCGCTTCACCGACGAGCTCGCCCCGCGCGACGCGGTCAGCGCCGCGATCCTCGCCAAGATGGGCGAAGAGGGCAGCGCCTCGGTCCGCCTCGACCTGCGGACGATCGACCCGGCCCGCTTCCCCAACGTCTTCACCTCGCTCGCCGAGGCCGGGCTCGACCCGCGCGGCGAACCGGTCCCGGTCGCCCCGGCTGCCCACTACACGATGGGCGGGGTCGCCGTCGACCTCGACGGGCGCAGCTCGCTGCCCGGCCTCTACGCCGTCGGCGAGTGCTCCTGCACCGGCCTGCACGGCGCCAACCGGCTGGCCTCGAACTCGCTCAGCGAGTGCTTCGTCTTCGGCGGCCGGGCGGCGCGCGCGGCGCTCGACGAGCCGGAGCTCGGGGAGCACCCGGCCGAGCCCGAGTGGCGCTTCACCCCGCCGACCAGCGAGACCCGCGACGCGGTCTGGCGCCGCGCCGGGCCGCTCCGCAACCCGACCGACCTCGCCTGCCTGATCCCCGACCCCTACCCGCTGGCGAAAGCGATCGGCACCGCGGCGCTGGAGCGGAAGGAGTCGCGCGGCGGCCACCTGCGCACCGACTGCCCGGAGACCGACGCGGCCCTCGACGGCGTCCACGTCGTCTTCTCCCCCGACGGCTCGGTCCGCCGCGAGACCTGGGACTGATCAGGGCTTTCTGCGGGCGGAGACGGGCGCCGCAGGGGTACCTTCATCGCATGCTGCTCGGCGTAGACGTTGGCGGGACGTTTACCGATGCCGTCCTACTCGACGACGGGACCGTCCACACCGCCAAGGTGCCGACCACCCCGGGCGAGGAGTCGCGGGGGGTGATGTCCGCAGTGGAAACGGTCATCGCGGAGGCGGGTGTCCAGCCCGCCGACATTGACCTTTTCGCCCATGGGATGACCGTGGGGACGAACGCGCTGCTGGAGGAACGGGGGGCGCGCACGGCGCTGATCGCCACCCGCGGCTTCCCCGACCTGCTCGAGATCGCCCGCCAGGACCGCCCCAGCCTCTATCACCTGTGCGCGCCGAAGCCGCCGCCGCTGATCGCCCCGGAGCTGAAGCTGGAGGCGGCCGAGCGGACCGGGCCCGAGGGGATCGTCGAGCCGCTCGAGGACGGTGAGCCGGAGCGCCTCGCCGCCGCGCTCGCCGACTCCGGCGCCGAGTCGGTCGCGATCTGCCTCCTCTTCAGCTACCTCGATCCGACCCACGAGCGCCGCCTCGCCGAGTTCCTCCGCGCCCGCCTCCCCGACCTCCACGTCTCCGCCTCGCACGAGGTGCTGCCGCGCTTTCGCGAGTACGAGCGCGCCTCGACCACCGCTATCGATGCCTACCTCTCCCCCTTGCTTGCCCGTTACCTCGGCCAGCTCGGCGAGGCGACCGCGGCGGCCGGCCTGCCGACGCCCCAGGTGATGCTCTCCTCCGGCGGCGTCGCCCCGGCCGCGGAGGCGGCCCGCGCCGGGGCCTGGAGCGTCCTCTCCGGCCCGGCGGGCGGCGCGGTCGGCGCGGCCCTCCTTGCCCGCCTCAGCGGCGACGGCAACGCGCTCGGCTTCGACATGGGCGGAACCAGCTGCGACGTCTGCGTGGTCGAGGGAGGTGCTGTCCGCCGCACCGACGGCCGCACGATCGGCGGCCGCCCGATCCAGCTGCCGACCGTCGACGTCCACACGGTCGGGGCGGGCGGCGGCTCGATCGGCTGGCGCGACCCGGGCGGCGCGCTGCGGGTCGGCCCCCGCTCGGCGGGCGCGGACCCAGGGCCGGCGTGTTACGGGCGGGGCGGGACCGAGCCAACGGTCACCGACGCCAACCTGATGCTCGGCAACCTGGCCGCCGACTCGACCCTGGCGGGCGGCGTCGCGCTCGACGCCGGGGCGGCGGAGAGAGCAGTCGGCACGCTCGCCGCGGAGTTGGGGCTCGACCCGCTGGAGACCGCCGCCGGGATCGTCCGCGTCGCCAACCAGGAGATGGTGCGGGCGCTGCGCGTCGTCACGGTCGAGCGCGGCGTCGACCCGCGCCGCTTCGCCCTGCTGCCGTTCGGCGGCGCCGGGCCGATGCACGCGGCGGCGATCGCCGACGAGCTGGGGATCGAGCGCCTGCTCTGCCCGCGCGCCGGCGGCGTCCTCTCCGCCTTTGGCCTCTGCGCCTCCGACCGCCGCCGCGACACTGCCCGCACGGTGATGCTTGCCGGCGAGGACCTCACCGCCGAGCGGATCGCCGCCGCGGTCGCCAAGCTGCGCGAGACTGAGGCGGCCGGGCTCGACGGCGCGCGAATCGAGGTCGAGTACGGGATGCGCTACTCCGGCCAGGCTTTCGAGCTGCCCGTCCCCGGCGACCCCGAACCCGACCCCGCCGACCTCCTCGCCCGCTTCGAAGAGGCCCACGAAGACCGCTATGGCCACCGCGATCCCGACGGCGAAGTCGTCCTCGTCGACATCCGTCTGGCCCTCGTCATCGAGGGCCCCGACCCCCGCCCTGCGGCCGTAACCTCCGACTCCCTCGAAGAATCGTCCCGCCCCGTCCGCTTCGCCAACGAATGGCTCGACACCCCCATTATCCGCGGCGAGCCCGAGTCCGGCCGCACCGCCTCCGGCCCCGTCATCTTCGAGCTCCCAGAGGCCACCCTCGTCCTGCCCCCAGGCTGGACAGCAAAAGTCGACGAGTTCGGAACGATCCGCGCCAAACGCTCGCAGGGAGGATCGGGTGACCCTGAACGAACGTCCCCGCAGTTCGTGAGAGAAGGGTCACCCGATCCTCCCCCCTCGGAGCCCACCCCATGATCGACCCGATCACCCTCCAGGTCATGATCGGCGGCCTCCGCGCGGCCACCGAGGAGATGGGCGCGACCCTGATCCGCTCGGCCTACTCCGCCAACATCAAGGAGCGCCACGACTGCTCGACCGCGCTCTTCGACGCCGCCGGCGAGCTGGTGATGCAGGCCGAGCACATCCCCGTCCACCTCGGCTCGATGCCCGATGCGGTCGCCGCCGTCCTCGACGAGCGGCACGAGCCGGAGGTCGAATGGATCCTCAACGACCCCTACCGCGGCGGCACCCACCTGCCCGACATCACCCTCATCTCCCCCGTCTTCGTCGCCGGCGAGCTGTTCGGCTTCGCCGCCTCGCGCGCCCACCACGCCGACGTCGGCGGCCCGACCCCCGGCTCGATGCCCGCCTTCTCCCGCCGCCTCGACGAAGAGGGCGTGGTGATCCCGCCGACCCCCGTCAGAGGAGTGCGTTCGCACTTATCCCCGCATACCGGGGATAAGTGCGAACGCGACCGGCCGGCGATCGCCACGGCCGCCGTCTTGGACGAGCTCGTCGCCGAGATGCGCAACCCGCGCCAGCGGCTCGCCGACCTGCGGGCCCAGCAGTCCGCCAACCGGGTCGGCCGCCTGCGCCTCGCCGAGCTGGCCGCGCGCCACGGCGTCGACGGCCTGCGCGCGGGGATGGCCGAGATCCTCGCCTACGCCGAGCGCCGCACCCGCGCCGCGCTCGCCGCGCTCCCCGACGGCACCTACACGGCCGCGGACTTCCTCGAAGACGACTCGCCCGACGGCGTGGAGCGCGACGTCGCCCTGCGCGTCACCGCGACCGTCGACGGCGAGACCCTGCGCCTCGACTTCGACGGTACCGACCCCCAGGTCGAGGGCAACCTCAACTGCCCACTCTCGGTGACCAAATCGGCCGCCTTCTTCGCGGTCCGCGTCCTCACCGACCCCGACGCCCCGCCCTGCGCCGGCGCCCACCGGCCGATCGAGGTCACCGCCCCGCGCGGCTGCCTGCTGAACGCCGAACCGCCCGCGGCGGTCGTCGCCGGCAACGTCGAGACGTCGAGTCGGGTCGCCGACCTGGTGATCGCGGCGCTCGCCGGCGCCCGCCCGGTCCCCGCCCAGGGCCAGGGCACGATGAACAACCTGACCCTCGCCGGCGAGGGCTTCACCTACTACGAGACGCTCGGCGGCGGCCAGGGCGCCTGCCCCGACGCCGACGGGCCGAGCGCCATCCACGTGGCGATGTCGAACACGCTGAACACGCCGATCGAGGCGCTCGAGACCGAGTTCCCGCTGCGCGTGCGCGAGCTCGCGATCCGCCGCGGATCCGGCGGCGAGGGCGCCCACCGCGGCGGCGACGGGCTGGTCCGCGAACTGGAAGCCCTGGCCCCGATGCGCTTCACCCTGCTCACCGAGCGCCGCCGCCGGGCCCCGGGCGGTCGCGATGGAGGTACGGATGGCGCGCCCGGCCAGAACCTGCGTGACGGATGTCACCTCCCGTCGAAGAGCGAGGGAGATTTGGCTCCAGGAAACCGTTTGCGGATCGAGACTCCGGGTGGCGGCGGCCTAGGTGATCCCTAAATTTCGCCACCAATAATTTGGTGTTTTGCGCGAGCTTCTCTAGAATGCGCCCCCTCGGGTGGGCAAAAGCGGCCTCTCACGGCCCTATTCATACGCCCAGCCCCCTATCTATCGATTACGACCTCCCCAGGTACTGACTTCAAATGCCAATCGCTCTCAAGGAATGGGCTGTAACCGTCCGCGCCCTCGCCGAGGGTGAGCAGTTGCTCACGCTCCGCAAGGGCGGAATTCGCGAGGAGAACAAGCACTTCGAACTGGAGCACGAGCGGTTCTTCCTCTATCCGACCTTCGACCACCAGCGGAACGACCTGGTCCGGGATTCACACCACCCGGAGCTGCGTCGCGCCCTCGAGGAGGGCGTCTGGCCCGACGAGGAGCCGCCGCCGAAGGCCCTGATCCAGGACGGTGGGATCCCGCAGCCCGACCGCGTGCGACTGCGCGCGTGGGCCGAAGTGACCGACCACGTCACGATCGAAGACCGGCGCACGCTCGACTGCCTCTCGCCGTACTACATCTGGACGCCGGACTACGCCGAGAAGCGACTCGCCTGGAAGCGTCGTCATCCTCTCCACATCCTGCTGCTGCGGGTGCACCGCATCCCCCGCCCGGTCACCGTGCGGGTCCGCGACGAGTACCACGGTTGCCGCTCCTGGGTCGAGATCGACCGCGACCTGCCCTTCGAGGGCACGCCGGTGATGGCCGACGAAGAGTTCGATCGTGCCAGGGCCGAGATTCGCGAGGTTTGCGAGTCGGCGGAACCAGCGCTCGTCTGACCCCTGCGACCATCAGAGCGGCGCATCGCGGTGTCCCTCGGTCGCTCCGTGCAGAGCACGCTTCGCTCCCTGCGTCCTTGCGCTGCTTGCTCTGACGGCCGCAGGGCCTAATCTCGAGGCATGTCGTGGGTTGAAACGGAGTCGCTGAGCTTCACGGCGCGTCACGACTCCGGGGACGCCGCCTTCGCCGATCGCACGCTCGACCGGCTGGAGACGCTGCGGCTGCGGCTCGAAGATCGCTTCGAGAAGATGCCGGCCGAGGTCACGGTCGTCATCCACACCAACCCGCTCTCGCTGACCGCCGCGCACCCCTTCCTGCCCGCCGCCCGCTGGGCGGCGGCGCCGGCCGGGCGCCGCTACCTCGCGGGCTGGCCGATGGAGACCGAGCTCCACGTCCTGAACGATCGCCACATGGAACGGCGCGCCGCCGGCGAGGACTCCCTGGAAGCGCTGCGGGGCACCTCCGAGCGCCTCTACGCGCAGCTGGTGCTCGCCACCAACAACACCGCGCTGCCGCCCTCCTGGACCCCGCGCCGCTTCGCCCGCTACCTGCGCTGGGCCTGGCTGGTCGAAGGCGGCGCCCAGTACTTCGCCCGCCAGGTCGGCCTCTACCGCGCCGCGGTGCTGCTGCGGCTGCGCGGCGGCGCCCGCGTCTCCTTCCCGCCCTCGCGCCGCGACGCGGTGATCCTCGGCGGCACGATCTTCGACCTGCTCGAGAACGAGCGCGGCCCCGAGGCCTGCGAGCGCCTCGTCGACGGCCTCCTCCCCGGCGGCCCCGCCGTCACCCTCGAAGACGCCTTCGACGCCCGCTTCCGCGACATCGAGGGAGCGTGGCGGGACTACTTGCGGGAAATGGCCCGCCCCGCCGGCGTCAGCTGAGCGCGGCGCGTAGGTCGGCGACGACCTCGTCCGGCGTGCCTTCGAGCTGGTCACCGGTGTAGCGGCGGGTCGCGATCCCGTGGGCGCGCAGCGCGAGGTCGCGCGCATGGTCGGCCTCGAGCGCGACCGAGCCGCGGTGGTACTCCCAGCTGTCGGTCTCGACCGCGAGCTGCCGGTCGACGAAGAAGAAGTCGACGAGATGGCCGTGGACGCGGTGGTTGACGAGCGGGCGCGGGAGGTCGTGGTCCTCGCAGAGGGCGAGGAAGAGCAGCTCAAGGTCGGAGCGCAAGCGCTTCGTGACGGAGAGGTGCGGCACACGGTGCCCGGCGATCTCCGCCTGACGCAGGGCGTGGCGGAAGAGGTAGGGATCGACGGAGCCGCGAAGGTCTTCGATGGTGCGAGCGGGCGTGGTGACTGGAATGTCGTGACGGCGGGTGGCGTGGGACGGGGTGAGGGTGCGGGAGCGGTGAAATCGGACTCCGGGCCGTGGCTTGGGACGAAATGCGGCACCGAGGGTGAGGTGCACCGGACCTCCGATCGGTCGCAAGAACTCCCAAAGCGCCGCGGCACTCGAATGGCTCAGCACAGCTCCGTCACCCGCGGCGAGCACCGCCGCCAACCATCGTCCCCGCCACGAGAGGCTCCGATGACCCACCGCATAAACGCCGCGGTGCAGCCGATGCAGTCGCCCCGCGCGCACACGTCGGGTCACCGCGCTCTTGTCCATCCCACACGCCGCGAGCTGCTCGCGCGTCACGACGCCGTGCTGTCGTCCCGCGATCATCGCCACTCGCGCCTCTGCCGTGGAGCCTTTCTCTCGCATACCGAGAGTAAGGCTCCACGGCCCCGATCTCTCCCCCTGCGAAGCCGACTAAGGGCGCTCAGCCGCTGATTTCGAAGACGATCCAGATCAGGGCGATCGCGACGATCAGTCCGGCGACGACCCACATGGCCAGCCGCTGAGGGGTCATCGGTTCGCCGCCGGTCGCCCGTAGACGCGCTTCGCCCTCCAGCTCTTCGCGCTCCTCGGACTCGTCCTCGCCCTCGGTCATCGTCTCCTCGAGGATCCGGCGGGCCTCGTGGGCGTGTTCCTTGTTGACCCAGATGTCTCGCGGGCCGGCGGCGAGGAAGTCGGGGTTGTCGAAGCCGCCGGCGCGTTTGAGGATGCTCGGGATGCCCGACTCCTGCAGCAACGCCTGCAGCATTTCGGCTTCGGCCTGGTTGCGGGCGAAGCCGACCTTGACCAGCTTGCCGCCGCCTCCGCCGCCTCCGCCGCCGCCCTCGTCACCGTGGCCGCCGCCGCCGTGGGAGCCGCGTGAGTGGGCGCCGCGATGTTTCGTTTGCTGAGTCATTGCTTGACCATTTCTATCCGATCTCGAGCTCGGCGTCCGCGATTTTCAAGTCGGCGAGGTGAAATGCCTGCACGTCGGGGTTCTCGGCATCGGCCAAAGAGATGATCACGTAGATGGGTTCGGGCCAGTTCTGCGCTTGGTTCACATCGGTCTGCGACGGATAGGCGGCGCTCTTGGTGTGCGAGTGGTAGATCGCCAGCAGCTCGCCGTCGCCTTCGATCTCTTTCAGCGCGTCGAACTGGCCCTGCGGATCCATCTCGTAACGCAGCGGCGTCGCCGCCGCGTTCTCCACCCGCACCACCTTGGTCGCCACCCCGTCGACGCCGCCGATCATGCCGCAGCACTCGTTCGGCAGGTCGGCGCGCGCGTGCGCGACCATCTCGTTGACCAAGGACTGGGAGATCTTCACGCCCGCGAGGCTACTGGACCGGCCGGCGGGCGCGGGCTGTCGATCGCCGCCCGCGCCGCCCTGCCTACCGGCCTTCGAGAAAGCGGTAGAGCTTCCCCGCCGCTTCGCAGACCTGGCGGCATTCCCGCAGGCCGAGGTTGCCGACGCCGACCCGCCCGAGCCCGGCCGGGAACAGCGAGTACCCGGATTCGTTGGTCGCCCCCGGCAACGTCTGGCCGGTCTTGCCGAAGGCCGGATCGAGCTTGCCCTTGCTGGTGATCCGCAGCAGGTGCGGCGCCGCCGCTTCGCCCCCCGTCAACGCCATCGTCGAGCCTTCGCGGCCCTGGATCGCCGCCGAGATCTGAAACGGCAGCAGCGCCAGGCCCTTCTCGGCCCAACCGCGCCGCAGCGTGCCGTTCTGGTTCAGCCGCAGCTCGAAGCCGCCGATGCTGCCGGCCGAGCCGAAGAGCTCGATCGGCCCCTGGCGACCGATCACCGCGGCCGTGACCCTCACTTCGTTGCCCTGGATCCCGTTCAGCCGCTTCAGCGCCTTCAGCGCCCGCCCGTCGAACTTGGTGTCGACCTTCCCCTTCGCCGAGACCCGAACCAGGAAGCCCGCGTTGGTCGACTTGCTGAAGCCGCGACCGCCGAAGTAGGTGGCGCCTTCCGGGGTGATCGCGTCGTATTCGATTTCGCCTTCGCCCGGCATCTGGGCGGTCACCGAGCCGCGCGCCCCGTAGTCCTTCGCCCGATGGCCGGTCGAGTCGAGTTTGATCAGGGTCGCCGCGGCGGTCGCGCCGCTCTTCTTGCCCTGGCTCTTCTTCCGCGTCCTCGAGGTGGCGACGATGAAGGTCGTGGCCTGCGGTCCCGCCAGCAGCTGGGCGCTTCCACGTTCGCACGGACAGGGCAACCGGACCGCTCCTCCGGCGCCGAAGGCGGTGTCGACCGTTCCGTTTTCGAGCAGTCGACGGACCACGATCGCGCCCGCTCCGGCGCTTTCCCTTTCCCCGAGGACCGTTCGCGCCACGACGGGCAGACCCGAGGAGTCGACCGCGACGAGCGCCTGCCCGTCGTTATAGGAGTTCGTGCTTTCGGCCGGTACCTCGAAGCCGCGCCCGCCGGCGAAGGCCGGTTCGAGGGCGCCGTCGGCGAGATAACGGAAGACGAAGTCGCCTTCCGGGCAGGGGTAGCTGCAGTGGGTTTCGCGCTGGCTCGCGACGACATAAGTTTCGCCGTTCTGCCCGGTGGCGATCACGCTGATCTGTTCGTTGACCCAGCCGGGCGGATACGGCGGATTCAACGCCGCGACACCTTCCACGCCGAAGCCCGTGTCGAGCCGCGCCTGCGCGGTCGCCGCCCCGACAAACCCAGCCAACACCAGCACCGCCATCACGCCCAGAGACAATCGCCGCATCACACGCTCCCTTTCTGGAACTGCATTGTCCGGATTTGCAGTTGGTTCAACACTGCGCGATATATAAAAGTTGCGCGACCTAAAAAGATTCCTCACCTGGTCGACGCGGAGACCAGCCGGCGGTAGGCGCCCCAGGCCGGCTTGGCGGTCCCGTCAAGGCGGAAGAGCCCGGCGCCCTGGCAGAAGCCGCAGTGCGGATCGGGCTCCGGCGCGTCCTGCCAGGTGAACCAATAGGCCCCGGCGATGTGCCAGCGGTGCCGCATCGCGAGCAGCCGCTCGTAGGCCCGGCCCAGGAACTCGGCCTGTCCTCGTTCGCCGATGACGAAAGCCGAGGGGTAACCACCATCGGACGCGACGCCGATCTCGGTGACGATCAGCGGCTTGCGCCCCGCCCCTCCCGCGACCATCGCGGCACGGACCCTTTCCAGCTGGTAGTCGAGCTGTGGGATCGTCGCCGAATATGGATGGAGCGCGGCGAAGTCGAAGTCGCGCCGTACGCCCGGCACCCGAAGGAGGCGACGCATGAAGACCCAGGTCCTCATCCCGGCGCCGACCGGGGCGACGCCGGCGAGGATGATCTTCGCCCCGGGGTCGGCCTTGCGGATCGTCGTCGCGGCGGCGTGGAGGAGCTTGGCGTAGCTGACGGGTTCGATGCGAGGCGCCCAGAAGAGCTTGAAGTTCGGCTCGTTCCAAATCTGCCAACGTCGGATCGGCAGCTTGTCCGAGCCGCCGCGCCAGAAGCTCCCGTGCGGGCCATAGCGGCGGACCAGCACCCGCAGAAACTCTTTCCATCTCGCCAACGCCGCGGCCCCGTGGGGCGCGTGCGCCTGCACCGGATCGAGCCAGGCGGGCGTGCCGTAGACGAAGGGCAGGACCCGGATCCCCCGTTCCGCCGCCGCACCGACCTCGGCGTCGACCGCCGCGAAACGGTATTCACCGCGCCGCGGCTCACATTCAAACCAGAAGATCGGCATCCGCAGCGTTTCGACGGTGCCGCTCATGCGGTCGTAGTCGGCGGCGGTCGGCGGCGCCTGCGGCACGACGCCGAAGAATCCGGGCGGGGCCTCGGGGCGAGCGGGCCGAGCTGCCGCGCTCGCACTGCCGGCGGCGAGCAGCGCGGTGGCGGCGAGCATCGCCACCGCCCAGCACCACCACCTCATTCGAGGAAGCGGACCATCGTCGGCGTCGAAGAGCAGGCGTAACGGCAGTAGTGGTTGCCGTTGTCGGTGACCAGCACCCGGCCTCCGTCCAATGCCGCGAGGCCGGTCCTCACCCCACTTATCGGGACACCGACGCCTCGGCCGCGGTTGTAGGCGGGATCGAGAGCGCCGTTCGCAAGGATGCGGAAGGCGCGATAGCCGTATGGCCGCTTGTCCAGCGCGCCGACGGCGAAGACCGCGCCATCGGTCCCCTCGACCGCGCCTTCCAGCGTGAACGGCAAATGGAGGACGCCGCGGGTGCCGAAGCCGGAGAGCACCTTGCCGTCGCGGCCAAGGCGCAGGTCGAAGCCACCGCGTTCGCCCGTGTAGCCGAGCGCGGAGACCGTCCCCCCGCGCCCCGGGACGAGCGCCACCAGAGCCGGATACTTCCCCGGCACGGCTAGCCGCTTCAGTGAGCGTGCCGCGCCTGCATCGAAGCGTCGGTCGAGCCGCCCTTCGCCGGTTACCCGGCGCAGATAGATGTGCCGCCGTCCGCAACAGCCGGCGGGACCGGCGGATCCGAAGCCGCCGACCAGGATCCCGTCGACGGCATCCGTGACCACGGCGTGCGGTTCACCCGGAGTGTGGATCGCGAACCTGAGCGTGCCGGCGGTGCCGAAGCGGCGGTCGACGGCCCCATCGGGCAGCAGCCGGGTCAGCCGCATCCGCCTTCGCCATAGGTGCGGTCGATGCCGCCGGCCCCGGCGGCACGCGCGGCCCCAACCGCGAGCGCGAGGGTTGCCACCAGCGACACCAGGAGGATCAGCGGACGTCTCATCTGCCGCTCAGAGAACGCCGAGCGCGCGAAAGTTGCGGTTCACCTACGCGGCGCTACCACCACACCGTCGAGTCCATGTTCTCGATCTCCTCCAGCGGCTTCGTGTAGATGCCGGAGGAGAGGTACTTCCAGCCGTCGTCGGGGATCAGGAAGACGACGTTGCCGGAGTCGAGCTCGCCCGCGATCCGCGCCGCCACCCGGGCGACGGCGCCGCCGGACACGCCGGAGAAGATGCCCTCCTCCTCGAGCAGCTTCTTCGTCCAGATGATCGCGTCGCGGTTGGCGACCATGATTTTGCGGTCGAACAGGCTGATGTCGATGATCGGCGGGATGAAGCCATCGTCGAGCGAGCGCAGCCCTTGGACCAGCTCGCCCTGCATCGGCTCGGCCGCGACCACCAGGGTCTCCGGGTCGGCCTCCTTGAGGCGCCGGCCGTTCCCCATCAGGGTGCCGCCGGTGCCGAGGCCGCCGACGAAGGCCGCTACCGAGTCGAGCTCTTCGAGGATCTCCACCGCGGTGCCGTTGTAGTGGGCCAACGGATTGGCCTCGTTGCCGTACTGGTAGGGCATGAAGAAGCCGGGCTGCTGGGCCAGCTCGAGCGCCACCTCGACCGCCCCGTTGGAGCCCTTCGCCCCCTCCGAGTAGACGATCTCGGCCCCGTACATGCGCAGCAGTTGGGTCCGCTCCTCGGTGACGTTGTCGGGCATCACCACCTGCAGCGGGTAGCCCTTGCGGCGGCAGATCATCGCCAGCGCGATGCCGGTGTTGCCGGAGGTCGGTTCGAGGATCGTCTGCCCCGGTTCGATCGCCCCTTCGGCCTCCGCCTTCTCGATCATCGAGCGGGCGACGCGGTCCTTCACCGAGCCGGTCGGGTTGTGGCCCTCGAGCTTGGCGAAGATCCGCACCTCCTCCTTCGGCGAGAGGCGCTTCAGCTCGACCAAGGGCGTGTTGCCGATCGATTCG
>DATEDJ010000087.1:0-11912 GCA_035281725.1 Solirubrobacterales bacterium | reverse complement strand
ACGAGTACGAGGACGCACCCGCCGGGGCTGCGGCGTAGCTACCGGGTCACGCGGCTCGGGCGGGCGCGCCGTCGCGGGCGGCGATCCTGTCGTAGTTGAGGCGCATCAGCTCGATCACGTCGCGCACGTCGTCCTCGTCTTCGATCCTGCGCGCGGCCGGACCCTGCCTGCCTGGGAACACGGGGTGGTCGACGATCCGCCCCTGCTCGTGCAGGCCGACCCACACGTCCTTGGGGAAGGAGAAGTGGGCGGCGTGGTCGCCGTGCAGGTGGCCGATCTCCCGGCGTCCGAGGCGGAAGCCGAACTCGCCTCGCTTCCCCGGCCCGGCCTCGATCCCGTCCCAGCTCGTCACCTCGGCGGTGATCCGCTCGCTCGCTCGTTGCGTCGTCGTGCTCATCGTTTGCCTCCTCATGTCGGTTGCGGGCGAAGTTACAAGTTCAAGTAAGCTTGAAGTCAAGTGCCCCAGCTGCTGACGATCTCGGAGACGGCGCGGCGCTCCGGCGTCGCCGCCTCCGCTCTTCGCTATTACGAAGAGCGCGGGCTGATCTCGGCGGCCGAGCGCGAGGGCGCCGGCAATCACCGCCGCTACCCGCGCCCGGTCCTGCGCCGGATCGCCTTCATCGTCTTCGCCCAGCGGGTTGGCCTCAGCCTCGAGGAGATCGCCGCCGAGCTCGCCAAGCTGCCCCCACACGGCGTCCCCACTCGGCGCGACTGGTCGCGCCTCTCCGCCACCTGGAGCGGCCGCATAGACGAGCGGATCGCCGAGCTGGCGCGGCTGAAGGCGGGGCTCACCGAGTGCATCGGCTGCGGCTGCCTCTCGCTCGATCGCTGCCGGTTGTCGAACCCCGACGACCGCGCCGCCCGGCTTGGCGCCGGGCCGCGTTACTGGCTGGGCGACCCCCCGGCCGCCGCGCAGGATCGATAATCCAATTGGGCAGGGTTGAAAGGGGGCCTCGGCGGGGTAGGCCTGGGGCATGCAGACGATCCGCAAAGACGTGCTGCGGGCCGGATTCCCGCTCGCGCCCCTCCACGCGGATCGCTTCGAGTTCGGCCTCGACGATCTCCATGACATCCGCTCGCTGGTCGCCACCAGGGCGGCGGCGGCCGGCCTCGACCCCGGCCGCGTCTCCGATCTGGTCGCCGCCGCCTCCGAGCTGGCGGCGAACAGCATCCTCCACGGCGGCGGCCGCGGGCTGGCCACGGTCTGGGAGGACGGCGGGTCGGTCTTCGTCGAGGTCGCCGACGCGGGCACGATCGTCGACCCGGCGGTCGGTCAGGTCCGTCCCGACCCGTCGGTCGAACACGGCCGCGGCCTCTACATCGCCAACCAGCTCTGCGACGAGGTGGCGATCGACACCACCTCGATCGGGACCCGGATCCGCCTGCGGACGGGGATCGAAGCCGGCTAGACCCGGCGGCGCAGCGCCAGCAGCACGATGTCGTCGCGCAGTTCGCCGTCGGTGCGGGAGATCGCGTCGCCGCGCAGCCGCGCCGTCATCTCCTCCAGCGCCAACGGCGCCAGGTATTCGGCCAGCCGCGCCAGCTCCAGCGGGTCGCGGTGCTCGGACTGCGGCCCCGCCTCGAGCCAGCCGTCGGTGCAGAAGAGGAGCGTGTCTCCGGCGGCAAAGGGGGCGTCGTGGCGGTGCACCTTGGCGTCCTGCAGCACCCCCAGCACGGTGCCGCCGCCGAGCAGCCTGGCGCCGCCCTTGCGCACGTGGACGGCCGGCGGGTGGCCGGCGCTCGCCGCCGCCAGCGTCCAGCCTCCCTCGCCATGGCGCAGGCGCACCAGCACCGCGGTGGCGAAGTCGTTCAGCCCGGTGCCCTCGAGCAGCAGCTCGTTGACCCGCGAGAGCACCTCCTCCGGCTCGTCGACCTCGCGGGTCAGCCCGCGCACCGCGTGGCGCACCGCCACCGACACCCCGGCCGCCTCCGAGCCCTTGCCGGCGACGTCGCCGACCAGCACCCAGCAGCCATCCTCGGTCGGCAGCACGTCATAGAGGTCGCCGCCGATCTCGATCCCGCGCCCGGCCGCCTCGAAGATGACCGCGGACTCGAGCCCCTCGACCCGGGCCGGCCGCGGCGGCCGCAGCCCGCGCTGCAGGTTGCGGGCGATCGCGTCGCGCTCCTGGTAGAGGCGGGCGTTGTCGAGCGCCAGCGCGGCGCGGTCGCCGAGCTCGGCGAGGAACTCGAGGTCCTCCGGCTCGTAGCTGACGTTCGCCTGTGCGTGCAGGAAGGAAAGGATCCCGATCGTCCGCCCGCGCGCGATCAGCCCGACCACCGCCGCCGATTCGTAGCCGGTGTCGTCGACGAATTCCTCGTGCTCCGTGGTGATGCCGAAGGTCTTGACCACCTCGGGCCGGCCGAGGTCGGGGAAGATCATCGGCTCTTCGGCGCGCAGCACCTGGGCGACCGGGTGGTTGCCGTCAGGGTCGAGCGGCGCCTCGCGTCGCAACCGTTCCAGCGTCTCGGCGGCGCCGGGGATCGCCGAGGCGGCGACCGAGTCGCCGAGCCGGCCGTCCTCACGGATGAAGTCGATGATGCAGACCTCGGCCAGGGCGGGCACCGCTTTGGCGACGATGTTCGCCGCCGTCTCGGTCGGGTCGAGGGAGGCGTCGAGGTCACGGGTGGCGGCGATCAGGAAGTCGCGGGCACGTCGTCGTCGCCGCTCGTCGGTGATGTCGCGGGCGACGACCGAGGCGCCGTAGATCTCGCCGGTCGAGCTGCCGATCGGGGAGATCGTCAGCGAGACGTGGATCACCGCGCCGTCTTTGCGCACCCGACGCGTCTCGTAGGTCTCCAGCGTTTCTCCGCGGCGCACGGTGGCGAGGATTTTCTGCACCTCGTGCTTCAGGTCATCCGGCATCAGGAAGGAGGCGTGCCGGCCGATCGCCTCCTCGGCGCGGTAGCCGTAGAGCCGCTCGGCCGCCGGGTTCCAGGTGGTGACGATCCCTTCCAGGTCCTTCGAGAGCACCGCGTCGCGGGTGCCGGCGATCACCTGCTCCATGTGGGCGCGGGTGCGCTCGATCTCCTGCCGGTGGCTGACGTCGCGGGCGAAGACGGTCGGCCCGCTGCCCGGTTCGGCCGCCCGCACGATCGCCAGCTCGACCCGGAACTCGGAGCCGTCCCCGCGCCGGGCCGGCAGCTCGATCCGCCGACCGAGCAGCTCGTCGGCGGCGAGCGGCTCGCCTTCGCCACCCGAGAGGCAGTAGCGGACGCTCTCGCGCAGCTCGGCCGGGACGATCAGCTCGACCAGATCACGGCCGACCGCGTCCGCCTTCGGGATCGCGAAGAGCTCCTCCGCGGCGGCGCTGAAATCGACCACCCGCTGCTCGGCGTCGAGCACCACCACCGCGTCGAGCACGGAGCTCACCAGGTTCGCCCGGGCGCGATCCTCGGTTCCCTCCCCGACCGGCTCCCGGACCGAGTTCATCAGCCAAAGCTAGCGCTCCACAGTTATTGGTAGCGTCGATCGGATGAAGAAGGTCAACATCGGCACCCCCGAGTTCAGCTGGGACGAGTCCGACCCGGAGGGCTTCCGCGCCGGCATGGCGCGCCTCGGCGAGGTCCTGGGGGCGAAGGAGACCGGGATCACGGTCTACGAGCTGCCCCCCGGTCAGGCGATCTGCCCGTACCACTACGAGTGCGGCGAGGAGGAGTGGCTGCTGGTCCTCAGCGGCACCCCGACCCTGCGCTCTCCGGACGGCGAGGAGCGGCTCGGGCCGTGGGACGTCGCCTGCTTCCCGCGCGGTCCCGAGGGCGCCCACGCGGTCCGCAACGAGACCGAGGAGCACATCCGTGTCCTGATGTTCTCCTCCGTCACCCTGCCCACCGCGACCGTCTACCCGGACTCCGACAAGGTCGGGATCTGGACCGGCGATCCGGAGTCGACCGTCCTCGTTCGCCGCTCCGCCAACGTCGAGTACTACGACGGCGAGGTCCCGAGCGATTAGTTTCCGCGGCCCCGTCCGTCCCCACTGCATGACCACCACCACCGAGAACAACCGCTGGCTCGCCCTCTACGTGCTCTGCGCGGGGATGCTGATGATCGTCCTCGACGCGACGATCGTCAACGTCGCCCTGCCCTCGATCCAGGAAGACCTGCACTTCTCGCAGGCCAACCTGGCCTGGGTCGTCAACGCCTACATGATCCCCTTCGGCGGTCTCCTGCTGCTGGCGGGTCGGCTCGGTGACCTGCTCGGCCAGCGGCGCGTCTTCATCGTCGGGCTGGCGATCTTCACCGTCGCCTCGGCGCTCTGCGCCGCCTCCCCCGACCAGGGCGTGCTGATCGGCGCCCGCTTCATCCAGGGGATCGGCGGGGCGCTCGCCTCGGCGGTGATCCTGGCGATGATCGTGCGGATGTTCCCGCAGCCGGCCGACCAGGCGAAAGCGATCGGCGTCTACGGCTTCGTCGCCTCCGCCGGCGGCTCGATCGGCCTGCTGCTCGGCGGCGTCCTCACCCAGGCGATCTCCTGGCACTTCATCTTCGTCATCAACCTGCCGATCGGGGTGCTGGTCGGCTGGCTGGCGCTGCGCCTGGTCGACAGTCCGGAGGGCCTCGGGCTCAAGGAGGGCGCCGATTTCCCCGGCGCCGCCCTGGTGACCCTGGCCTTGATGCTCGGCGTCTTCACCATCCTGCAGATCACCGAATGGGGCTGGGTCGACGCCCGCACGATCGGCGGCCTCGCGATCTCGCTCGCCCTGCTGGTCGCCTTCCTGCGCCGTCAGGGCCGGATCGCCAACCCGCTGATGCCGCTGCGGCTCTTCCGCTCGCGCAACGTCGTCGGCGCCAACTCGGTGCAGGCGCTGCTGGTCGCGGGCATGTTCGGGATGTTCTTCCTCGGCGCCCTCTACCTGCAGAAGGTCCTCCGTTACAGCGCGCTCGAGGTCGGGCTCGCCTTCCTGCCGACCACGGTGGTGATGGGCGCCCTCTCGCTCGGCTTCTCGGAAAAACTGATCATGCGCTTCGGCCCGCGGAACGTCGTTATCCCCGGCTTCATCCTGGTGACGATCGCGCTGCTGCTCTTCGCCCGCACCCCGGTCGACGGCAACTACCTCACCGACCTGTTGCCGCCATTCCTGCTGATCGGGGTCGGGATCGGCACCTCGTTCCCGGCGATCATGACCCTGGCGATGTCGGGGGCGACGCCGGAGGACGCCGGGCTCGCCTCGGGGCTGGCCAACACCTCGATGCAGGTCGGCGGCGCGGTCGGCCTCGCGGTGCTGGCGACGCTCTCCACCGAGCGGACCGAAAAGCTCGAAGCGGCGGGCCACTCGGCCGCCTCGGCGCTCACCTCCGGCTACCACCTCGCCTACCTGGTCGGGGCGGGGCTGGCGTTCGCCTCGGTGCTGATCGCGGTCTTCGTCTTGCGCGATGAACGCTCAGAGAAAGCCCTGGCATTTACGTCCGGGAATCCGGCCGAGGGCTGAGTACCTCTAAACCCGGGGCGCCCCGCGGCCGATGCCTGCGGTGAGTGTCGACCCTTACCGAGCAGATCACCAAGGCCCGCGAGACGTTCGCCGAAGCGCCCGACGAGCGGGCGCGGATGGGCCGGATCTCCGGTGTCCTCTGGATGTGCGCGGCGACGATCGGCGTCATCGACGTCTTCCTGCCCGGGGCCCGGCACGCGTCGACGCCGCTGGTGCTGGCGCTGGGCGCGGCGATCTTCCTCTACGGCCTCGCCAGCGTCACCGGCTGGATCCCCTGGGAGCGCGCCTCGATGAACGCGCTGGCGATGGGGATGGTGGCGACGATCCCGGTCGCCGGCTTCGCGATCTACCTCACCGGCGGCTCGATCTCCTTCATCGAACCGCTGCTGGTCTGCTCGCTCCTCTACGCCGCCTTCTTCTTCCCCGAGCGCTGGGCCTGGCCGCTGGCGATCGAGCTGATCCTGGTCGCCGGCGCGCCGCTGATCTATGACCCCGACGCGATCGACAACGCCTTCCTGCCCCGCTACCTCGCCCTCTCGGTGGGCTTCCTCGCCGCCACCTGGGTGATGGTCGGGCTGAAGAAGCGGCTGGTCGCCGCCGAGGTGCGCCAGCGCGAGTTCGCCCACCGCGACCCGCTGACCGGGGTCGGCAACCGGCGCCACTTCGACGTGACGATGGAAGAAGAGCTGGAGCAGCGGACCCGGCCCTTCGGCCGGCGCGGCCTCGACACGAGCCCGCTGGCGCTGCTGATCCTCGACCTCGACGACTTCAAGGGCGTCAACGACCGCCACGGCCACCAGGTCGGCGACGCGGTCCTGCAGGCGGCGGCCACGCGGGCGCTCGCGGTGCTGCGCTCGACCGACACCCTGGCGCGGATCGGTGGCGACGAGTTCGCGATCATCGCTCCTGGCGCCCAGCGCGAAGGGGCCGCGGCGCTGGCCCAGGCGGTGCGGCTGGCGGTCGCCGGCGCCGGCCGCGACGAGGAGCTGCCGGCCCAGAGCACCTCGGTCGGTTGGGCGGTCTTCCCCGACGACGGGCAGGACTTCGAGACGCTGATGCGCTCGGCGGACGACCGCATGCTGCGGATCAAGCGCAGCGAGTCGCCCTCCCAGGCCCCGGCGATCTAGCCGCGCCTAGCGCGGTTCCTTATCCACCTATGCGGTGGATTTCGAACCGCGGAAGCGACCGCGCGGCTATTCGTTCATCGAGGCGGACTCGAGCACGCCGAGGAGCTGCGCCACCCGACAGACGAGGAGGCGCTCCTCGTCGACCTCGACCCAGACCCCGGCGCTGGCCGGGAAGACGACGTGGTCGCCGATCTCGACCGGCATCTCGACCCCGGCGCCCGCCCACCAGTCGAGCCCCGGCCCGACCGCGAGCACGATCCCCTGTTCCGGCGGCGGCTCATGGGTGCCGGGCGGGACGACCAGCCCGGAGCGCCGCACCCGGTCCTGGTCCAGCTCCTTGATCACGATCTGGTCGAAGAGCGGCCGCAGCTGGTGGCGGACCGACTCGATCGGGTCTGGTATTCGCGAAGACGCCATCCCTGAATCTTGACGCATGGTGTCGTCTGGGTCTCGATTCGCTGGACGTCGTGGCCAAGTTCACCACGCGAGGAATTTTTCGTGGTAGAAGGAGCGACCGATGCTCTCCTCCGTCCGCTGTCGCCTCTCGTCGCGCCATCTTCGGCTCGCCCTCGCCCTCGCGGTCGTGGCCGCGCTCTGCTTGGCGGCGCCGATCTCCGCGAGCGCGGCGACGACCCGCTACGCGTCGCCGACCGGGACCGGGCCGTCGCCCTGCATCCAGGCGGCGCCGTGCTCGATCGAAACCGCGCTCAGCACGGCCGGGCCCGGAGGCCTGGCCGAAGGCGACACGGTGCTGCTCGCGCCGGGGACGTATGAACCGGCGGTGGGGCTGGACGTCTTCCGCATCGGGGTGACGGTCGCCGGCGAACCAGGCAAGCCGGCGCCGCTGATCGAGGTCGTCGGCGCACGCGGGCTGAATCTGGAAAATCGCGGGACGGTTCGCGATCTGCGGATCCACGCGACCGAAGCGACCGAATACGGGTTGGCGATGACCGGCGAAGGGAGTCTCGCCGAACGGGTCGAATCCACCGGCGAGGCGGCGACGGCCTGCGGTCTGGGTGAAGTCACGGTCAGGGACTCCGTCTGTGCCGCCACCGGCCTGAGCGGCACCGGGCTCTTCACCGGCCTGGGCGCCGGGAGCCCGATCACGCAGGAGCTGGACCTCGCCAACGTCACGGCGATCGGCAGCTTCTATGGGATCGTCGCTCAAGCCACCGTCGCGGCGGTCGTGTCGATCAACGCCACCAACATGATCGCCGTCGGCGGCGAATCGGACGTGGAAGCCCGCACCACCGGGACCGCCTCCGCCCAGGTCGCCCTCGCACACTCGAATTTCGCCACCAAGACCCTGTCGGGCTCGAACACCTCGATCTCGTCGCCGACCGAAAACGGCAACCAGGAAGCGGCGCCGATCTTCGTCGACGAAGCGAGCGGCGACTACCGCGAGCAGGCGACCTCGCCGACCCGGCTCGCCGGCGACCTCGGTGTTGTCCTGCCGGGTGAGCTCGACCTGGCCGGGAGCTCGAGGACCACCAACTGCGCCGGGACGGTGGGCGTGGACATCGGCGCCTACCAGTTCGAGTGCCCGACGCCGGAAGAAACGGTGATCCCGCCGCTCATTCCGCTCGCGCCGGTCATCAGCCCCCCGAACGCGTTCAGGGGCCCCGAGCGCGGCCCGACCCCGCCGAGCCTCTCGAGGCTCGCGCCGAAGCCCTCGAAGTTCACGGTCACCGGCAAGGCACCGAAGGGAACGACGATCTCCTTTGCCCTCTCGGCCGCCGCCTCGGTGAAGCTCGAAGTGCTGGGCAAGAAGACGGTGAAGGGCAAGAAGAAGACGGTCACGCTGGGCTCGCTGCCGCAGGTCGCCGGCAAGGCCGGTGCCAACAGCGTCAAGTTCTCCGGCAAGCTGAAGGGCAAGCCGCTCGACCCGGGCAAGTACACGCTGCGGGCCACCGCGACCGCGGGGAGCCTCTCCTCGTCCCCCGCCTCGGCGGGCTTCGAAGTCCGCATCCCCTAGGTTTCGCCGCATGGCCACCTCGTCCCGCGCGCGCGATGCGCGCCGCCAGCTCGGCATGGCAGCGCTCGCGCTCGGGGCGCTCGGCGTCGTCTTCGGCGACATCGGGACCAGCCCGCTCTACGCGCTGCAGACCGTCTTCTCCGCCGACCACGGCGCGGTGAAGCCGACCGAACAGGACGTCTTCGGCGTGATCTCGCTCGTCTTCTGGTCGATCACGCTGATCGTCTCGATCGAGTTCGTCCTCTTCATCATGCGCGCCGACAACGACGGCGAGGGCGGCATCCTCGCCCTGATCGCGAAGATCGAAGGCGCGAATCTGAACAACAGCGGGGTGAAGTTCGGGCTGATCGCGATCGGCATGTTCGGCGTCGCGCTCTTCTACGGCGACGGGATGATCACCCCGGCGATCTCGGTCCTCTCGGCGGTCGAAGGGGTGAAGGTGGTCGAGCCGAGCATCCACGCGATGGTGGTGCCGGTGACGATCGCGGTGATCGTCGTCCTCTTCTCCGTGCAGCGCTTCGGCACCCACCGGATCGGCCGCGTCTTCGGCCCGGTGATGCTGTTCTGGTTCGCGGTCATCGCCGTCGCCGGATTGGGCCAGGTGCTGGCCCACCCGGAGATCGTCAAGGCGCTCCTGCCCAGCTATGGGGTCGAGTTCTTCGGCCGCCACTTCGGCACCGCCTTCATCGCCCTCGGCTCGGTGGTGCTGACGATCACCGGCGCCGAGGCGCTCTACGCCGACATGGGCCACTTCGGCCGGCCGCCGATCTCGCGCGCCTGGTTCTTCGTCGTCTTCCCGGCGCTGACCCTCAACTACATGGGCCAGGGGTCGCTGATCGTCAACGAACCGAGCGCGATCTCCAACCCCTTCTTCCTGCTGATCCCGCACTGGGGCCGGGTGCCGATGGTGGTGCTGGCGACGGTGGCGACGGTGATCGCCTCGCAGGCGGTGATCTCCGGGGCCTTCTCGGTGACCAAGCAGGCGATCCAGCTCGGCTTCCTGCCGCGCCTCCAGATCCGCCACACCTCGGCCGAGGAGATCGGCCAGGTCTACCTGCCCGCGGTCAACTGGTTCCTGCTGATCACGGTGGTGGCGCTGGTGATCGGCTTCGGCTCCTCGACCGCGCTCGGCTCGGCCTACGGGATCGCGGTCACCTGCACGATCACCGCCGACACCCTGCTCTTCCTCGTCATCGCCCGCCAGCTGTGGAAGAAACCGACCTGGCTGGTGGCGATCGGAGCCGCCGTCTTCTTCACCGTCGACCTCGCCTTCCTCGGCGCCAACCTGACCAAGACCGAGCACGGCGGCTGGTTCCCGCTCTCGGTCGGGGCGCTCATCTTCGTCGTGCTCAGCACCTGGCGGCGCGGCACCAAAGAAATCCGCGAGTCGCGGATCGAGGCCGAGGGCTCGCTCCAATCCTTCGTCGACGAACTGCACGCGACCGACCCGCCCACGCCGCGCGTGCCGGGGACGGCGGTCTACCTCAACGCGCGCCGCGAGACCACGCCGCTCGCCCTGCACGCCAGCCTCCAACACGCCCACGCGCTGCACGAGTCGATCGTGATCATCTCGATCGAAACCACCCGCTCCCCCTACGTCTCCGACGAGGATCACTTGGTGGTCGACAACCTCGGCTACGAGGACGATGGCATCTCCCACCTGACCGTCAAAGTGGGCTTCCAGGAAGCGATCAAGGTGCCACAGCTCTTCGCCCTTGCCTGCACCCGCGGGCTGGAGGGCAACGCGCGCGAGGAGGACGCCGTCTACATCCTCTCCCAGATGACGCTGCGCCCCACCGACGGACCGGGGATGAGGCTTTGGCGCAAGCGCCTCTACGTCGCCCTCGCCCGCAACTCGGTCAGCGCCGCCGACTACTTCCACCTCCCCGCCGACCGCAGCGTGACGATCGGCTCGGCGATCGACCTGTAGGCCAACCCTCTGTCCTTTGTCGCCCACAGGGCGACAAAGGACAGTGACCCTGTGTCAGAACTGGGCCGGCGGGGCGAAGCGGTAGAAGAACTGGCCCATGCCGCCTTCTTTGGCGATCGCGAAGGCGAGGCCGAGCATCGCCTCCTGGGCGGCGGCGTTGGCCAGCGGCCCGGCGCAGATCGGCTCGAAGCCGGCGTCGCGGTGGAGCGTCTCGACCACCTCTCGCGCCTCCTCATCACCACACCAGATGTCGCCGGGAGGGGTGGAGGCGGCGGCGACCTGGTCGTAGAGCGCGCCGAAGTTGATGTTCCAGGCCTTCGCCGTCGGCCCACCGGTCACCGACTTGACATACTCGGCGTTGGAGGCGTGGCCGCCAGGCGGCACCGTGCCCCCGTAGAGGTTGGTGGCGTCGATCGCGGTCTTCCCCGCCAGCCCGGTGACCGCGCCGAGCGCCTCCTCGAGCGCCCCGCCCGGCACCGCGACCAGGACCACGTCGGCGCCGGAGACGTCGCCGCCCTCGTGCCCGATCCGCGTCACCTCGTGGCCGGCCTTTTCCCAGAGGTCGGCCAACCCGCCGCCGATTGACCCTCTACCGATCGTCGCGATCTTCATCTTCTCGTCCTTCCCAGGTTTAGAAACAAATCGTTCTGAGCAATTATGGCCTCAGGGAGATCTCGGGAGGCAGGGACCACCGAGTCATTGGGAAGGAGAAGTTCATGCATGTATCCACCGGGACCAGGCGCATGCCGCGGGGGCGGGCGTTCGCACTGGTCGTGGCCGTGATGGCGCTCTTCGGCGTCGTCGCCGCAGCTAGCGCGGGCGCGGCCACCTATACCGCGCTCGGCGATTCCTACGCCGCCGGGCCGCTGATCCCCAACCAGTCGCTGAACCCGCTCGGGTGTCTGCGCTCTGATCACAACTACGCGCACCTGACCGCCTCGGCGAAATCGCTGACGCTCACCGACGTCAGCTGCAGCGGCGCGACGACCAACGACATGACGGAAGCGCAGAACGTCGAACCGGGACCGAACCCGCCGCAGTTCAACGGGCTCAGCGCGGGCACCAACATCGTCTCGGTGACGATCGGCGGCAACGACATCGGCTTCACGGAAATCCTCGAGAACTGCATCACCCTCAACCCGTTCTCGACCCCGTGCAAGGACAAATACGACGCGGGCGGCCATGACCAGCTGGCCGAACGGATCGAAAACGCGGCGCCGAAGGTGGGGGCGGTGCTCGAAGGCATCCATGCGCGCTCGCCGAGCGCGCGCGTCTTCGTCGTCAACTACCCGGACATCCTGCCGACCGGCATCGGTTGCTGGCCGACCGTGCCGCTCGGCTTCGGCGACGTGCCCTATCTGCACGCGACCGAGGAACGGCTGAACTCGATGCTGGCGACCCAGGCCGCGCTGCACGGCGCGTCCATCGTCAACTGGTACGGCGCGAGCATCGG
>DATEDJ010000086.1:0-3095 GCA_035281725.1 Solirubrobacterales bacterium | reverse complement strand
CCACCGCCAGCGCCCGGTCGTACATGATCTTCGAGGCGCGGAACTCGTCGCGACGGTTGACGATCGTCAGCTCGTCGGCGAACTTGGAGATGAAGATCGAGTCCTCCATCGCCGAGTCGCCGCCGCCGATCACCAGCACTCGGTGGCCCTTGAAGAAGGCACCGTCGCAGACGCCGCAGGTGGAGACGCCGCGGCCCGCGAGCTCCATCTCGCCGGGCACGCCGAGCCGTTTCGGCTCCGCCCCCATCGCCAGGATCACGGTCTTCGCGCGGTGCTCCTCGTCGCCGAGGAAGACCTTCTGCACGCCGCCGTCGGAGAGCTCGACCCGGTCGACGTCGTCGGTGACGAAGCGGGTCCCGAAGCGCTCGGCCTGAGCGCGGAACTGGCTCATCATCTCCGGGCCCATGATCCCGTCGGGGTAGCCCGGGTAGTTCTCGACGTCGGTCGTGTTCTGCAGCTGGCCGCCCCACTGGAAGCCCTCGAAGACGAGCGGCTCGAGGTTGGCGCGGGCGGTGTAGAGCGCCGCCGTGTAGCCGGCGGGGCCACCGCCGATGATGATCACGTTCTCGACTTTGTTCTCGACGTCGCTGCTGTCGCTCATCTATCGCACCCAATCTCGGTCGCTCTCTCGTCCATTACTTTACTTTCTGAAGTGTACTCCCGGTGCGGGCGGGGCGCAATCCGCGGCCTCGATCGATCGGCAGCCCCTCTTCTTCCCAGCGACGGACAGTGTTGCGCAGCTGGAAGAAGGCCACGATCCCGGGTGGGATCGGCATCCAGAAAGAGACCAGGCGGAAGATCAGGATCGCCGGGAAGACGGTTTCCTCGGGCAGGCCGAAGAGGACGAAGGCGCCGATCATCCCGGCGTCGACCGCCCCCACCCCGGCCGGGGCGAGCGGGAAGAGGTTGGCGACCATGCCGAGGAAGAAGCCCTGGACCACCACCGCCAGCGGCACGTGGATGCCGAGCGAGTGGAAGGAGGCCCAGAGGACGCCGATGCTGAACGCCCAGAAGCCGGCCGCGCCGAGCACCGCCAGCCCGCCCTTGCGCGGGTGGGCGAAGAGGCTCAGGGCGAAGCGGAATCCCTCCCCCAGCGTCTCCGGCACTCGGGACGCCCATTCGACGAAGGACCGGGTGTGCTCACCGTGGGCGTACGGAAGGAGCTTCGCTTCGAGGTCGGCGGGGATCAGCGTGATCAGCACCCCGATCACGATCATCACCCCGGCGATCGCCGCCGGGATGATCGTCAGCTCGACCGAGTGCTCGCCGTTCAGCACCCCGGTCCGCAGCAGCAGGCCGAAGACGATCAGCGCCACCGGATAGAAGGCGTAGTGGAGGCTGATGAAGGCGATCATCCGGCGGGCCACGTCGCGTCGCCGCATCCCCGCTTTTTTCAGTGCCCAGTAGGTGAGCGCGACGCCGCCCGCGCCGCCCGCCGAGAAGAGCAGCGTCGCCGCCACGCCGGCCATGTTGATCTCGTAGGTCTCGCCCCAGGTCAACTTCAGGGCGTCGCCGCCGACCACGGCTTTGAAGAGCGCGATGTAGGTCGCATACGAGGCGATGCTGAAGACGATGGCGATCCCGATCCAGAGTGGATCGGCGTCGCCGAGCCGGCTGAGCGCGTCGCCGAGCCCGACCAGCTTCGGGAAGAGGAAGTAGATCCCGACCAGCAGGATGATCACGACGATGCCGGTCTGGACCAGGCGTCTGGTGGTGAATACGGGCAGTTCGAGCCCGCCGCCCGACTCTTCTTCTTCGGGCCGCTCCCTCAGCTCTTCGCTCTCTGCCTTCGTCTCTTCCGGCACTTGCAGCCGGGACGCTACCGAGGCCGGCCGCCGGCGATTCGCTCGAGCCGCTGGATCACCGCGCTGACCGCGCCGACCGACGGGGCGAAAACCGGATCGGCGCGGCGCACCGCGGCGACCAGGCCGGCGCCGGCGAGGAGGTCGGTGACGTAGTGCTCGCCGAGGTAGACGAGGCCGAAGCCGAGGGTCAGCGCGTAGGCCCAGCCGATCGCGCCCTCCTCCGGGCTCGCTTCGGCCAGCGAGGTGGCGGCGGCGACCGAGGTGGCGAAGTGGAGTGAGGGCATCGCCGCCCAGGGGTTGCCGCCGAGCGCCGCATAGAGCGGACCCCAGTAACGACCCCAGAGCGGTTCGCCGACCTCGACCATGATCCGCCGCACCGGCTCCTTGGTCAGCCCCTGCTCCGAGGCCCACCAGGGCGGCGCGGTCGGCAGCGCCCAGTAGCCGAAGGCGCCCGCGTCGAAGACCGCCGCCATCTGGCGGGCGGCGCGGGGGAAGCGCTCCGGATGGCGGACCAGGATCCAGCTGAGCACCGCGTAGGGCTCGAAGAACCAGAGCCAGTGGGTGACGGTGAGGAAGCGGTCCAGCGCTTTGGCGCCGCGGCGGCCCTGCAGGAGGTTCTGGAGGCGCGCCCCGGGGAGGCGGCCGAGGCCGATCTTCGAGTCGATCTCGATCGGGTAGCGGGTGTAGAGGCGGCGGCGGAGGCGCTCCGGATCGTCGTAGGGCATCTCGTGGACGACCGTGAACGCCCACATCTGCATGGCGAAGAGGGCGACGTCGCGTTTGCGCGTCCGCGGGCCGAGGACGGCGACCGCGAGCGGGCCCGAGGCGGCCACCGCGAGGGTCACCGGGCCGGGGATGCGGAGGCGCTTTCGCACCAACGGAAGGGCGATCGCCGCGCCTACGGTGGCCATCGCTCCCGCCCTGACGGCCAGCTGTACCGAGCGGGGTGGCCGCGAGCGCCTCCTCATAGGGTCGGCGAGTATAGGTTGACGACGACTCGGTGAGGGCCGGCCGCGCCGCATCACGGCCGCTCGCCGTGATTAGAATGGCCCCGCCTTGACGCCGCACTCGCCTGACACCGGCCAGATAAACACCCTCATTTGGATCGGCTTCTTCGCCGCGCTCCTCGTCGTCGTCGCGATCAACCTCGGGCTGCTCGGCTCGGTCCGCCGTTGGCGCGGCGGGCGCGGCAGGTCGGCGACCGCCGTCGCCGCCAAGCCGGGCACGCAGCTGCGCGTCGCGGGCCTCCTTTCCGGCTTCGCGGCCATCCTCTTCGTGCTCGGGATCATC
>DATEDJ010000085.1:0-21693 GCA_035281725.1 Solirubrobacterales bacterium | reverse complement strand
CTAAGAGCCCCTTTCAAAATGACTCTGCCGCCTGAAGCTGCTTGAAGCAGATCAGGCAGCAGCCGATCGCCAGGAACGCCTCGTGGATGTCGGCCCGACGCTCGTAGCGGACGCGAAGGCGTCGGTACTGGTGAAGCCAGGAGATCGTGCGCTCGACCACCCAGCGTCTGCGGCCGAGGCCGGAGCCGTGTGGGTCGCTCGGCCTGGCGACCCGGACCTTGACCCTGCGATCACGCAGTTCGCGCCGGGACCTGCGCGAGTGGTAGGCGCGATCGCCGTAGACCTCCTGCGGTCTCCGACGGGGCCTGCCGCGGCGGCCTTTGACCGCGGGCACGGCATCCACCAGGGCCACGAGGCGGGTGATGTCGTTGACGTTGGCTGCGCTCGCCTCGGCGGCGAGCGGGTTGCCGGCGCCGCAGGTGATCAGATGGTGCTTGGAGCCGGGCTTTCGGCGGTCCACCGGGCTCGGGCCGGTGCGCTCGCCCCCCCAAAGGCACGCACGTGGGAGGAGTCGACCGCGGCCCGTTGCCAATCGATCTCGCCGGCTGCGTTGAGTCTCGCCAGGAGTGCCTCGTGGAGCCTTTGCCACACGCCCTGCTCCTGCCAGTCGCGCAGGCGCCGCCAGCAGGTCACCCCCGAGCCGCAGCCCATCTCCTGGGGCAGCGCCTCCCAGGGGATGCCCGTCTTCAGGACGAAGAGGATGCCGGTGAGGACCTGGCGGTCGGGCACACGCTTACGACCGGGGTGGCGATGGCGGCGCTCGACCTTCGGGATCAACGGCTCCACCACCTCCCAGAGCTCGTCGGGGACCAACGGTGAGGCCATTGCGCGCTCCCTTCTCGGGTTTACGCGTTATGGATTCGCCGCCGGCGCAGCGATTCCTCTTTCTGAAAGGGGCTCTAAGCGCCGCCGACCTCGTCGGCGACCGGGTGCATCTGCAGGCGACCGTAGAAGGCATTGGCCACCCGCAGCGCGTGCACCTTGGCCGCGGCGGCGATCGGGCCGTCGAAGAAATCGTCCACGGTCTGGCACCAGAGCACCAGCCAGCGCTCGAAGTGCTCCTGGCGCAGCCCGCCCGCCGCCTTCTGGTGCAGCCGGCCGTGGACGCCGAAGGCGCCGCCTTTGTAGGACTTCGCGCCGAGCAGGTTGGTCGCCCAGAACGAGGCGATCACCGGGATGTGCTCCTCCAGGTCGAGCTGGGCGACGTCGGTGAAGATCCAGCCGATCTTCTCGTCCGCCATCGCCTTCTCGTAGAAGGCACGGACGAGCCGCTCGCAGTCGGCGGTGGTCTCGATATCGGGCAGAGCCTCGGTGGCGATCCGGGAATGATGCCTACCCGGGCTCGCCGGCCGCGGGAAGCGCGACGACCGCATGACGCCGCACGGTCCGGGTCCGACCGTCCTCGGAGGTGATCGTCAGCTTCAGCCGTTCGACCTCGGTTCCCGAGCGCCCGCGGCTCTGCGGCACCGGCAGGGCGACCTCTCGGCTGAGACCGGCGGGGACATCGAAGCGGGCGCGCCGGGACACGCGCCCCGGCCAGGCGGCGGTCACGGTTCCCGCGCATGCAGGGACTCCCCGCGCCTTGCAGTGGAGCGGCAGGCGCAGGTCATCCGCGGTCACCCGCAGACCGCCCGTCTCCGCCGTCGCGACCGCGGCCGGATCGACGAGCACCGCCCGCCAGCTCAGCTCCGGGTAGGGGATCGTCCGGTCGGGACCCCCCTCCCCGCCTTCGACTTCCGTGCTCGTCGGTTCTTCGGTGGAGAAGACGAGCGCAGCGGCCTTCACCGTGCCGTTGAATGCCGCGTTGTTGTCGGCATTGGCGGTGCGATCCGCGTAGACGCCCTTGAAGTCGACCTGCCCGAAGATCCAGGGCGTGTCGGCCGGGTGCGGGTCGGGGAAAGGCCCGCCGCGGCACCAGCCTCCGAACAGCGGTCCGATGACCAGCCCTTGCGGGGAGCAGATCGATTCATAGGACCCGCCACCCCGAAAGTCGACGATCTGCATCCCCCGATCGGGGCCGCCGGAGAGGCCGAAGACGCTGAAAGCGATCCGCCCACCGGTGGAGTCGGTGCCCACGTAGATGCCTTTCAACGGTTTGACCGCAGCCGCAGCCGCGCTCGCGAGAACCGCCAGGCTCAGCCCGACGGCGAGCGTGCCGAAAAGAATCCGAAGCCTTGATCCGAGCACGCACGTCCATCGGTCGCACCGCCCGACACTTGAGCGGCGGGTCGGATCTGCCGCGTCAGCCGACCGCGCCCGGCAGTGGGCTGTGCCCGCCGGCGGCGGCCTCGATCACCTTCTCGACGAGCTGCTCCGGGACCTCCTCGTAGCGCGCGAACTCCATCGTGAACTCGGCCCGGCCACCGCTGATCGAGCGCAGGTCCGGGGCGAAGTCGAGCACCTCGGCCATCGGCGCCTCAGCCCTGATCTCGGTCGTCAAGCCCTTCGCCTCCATCCCCAGCGGCCGCCCGCGGCGCGAGTTGAGATCGCCGATCACGTCGCCGACGACGTCGTCGGGACAGTTGATCGACAACTCGACGATCGGCTCGAGCAGGGTCGGATCCGCTTCCTGCATCGCCTCCTTGAAGGCCATCGAGGCGGCGATCTTGAAGGCCATCTCGGAGGAGTCGGTGTCGTGGTGCTTGCCGTCGACCAGCCGCACCAGCACGTCCTTGACCGGGAAGCCGGCGAGGGTCCCGTGCTGCATCGCTTCGATAACCCCTTTCTCGACCGAAGGGATGAAGCTGCCGGGGATCGTCGCTCCCTTGATCTTGTCGACGAACTCGAGACCCTTGCCGTCCTCGCCCGGCTCGATCTCGATCGCGCAGTCGGCGAACTGGCCGCGCCCGCCGGTCTGCTTCTTGTAGCGGGCACGCGCCGCGGCCGGCCGGCGGATCGACTCCTGGTAGGGGACTCGCGGAGGGTGCAGCTCAACGGCCGCCCCGAAGCGACTCCTCATCCGCTCGACCAGCACCTCGACGTGGACCTGGGTCAGGCCGGCGATGATCTGCTCGCCGGTCTGCGGATCGCGATGGACGTCGAGGGTCGGATCCTCCTCGCTCAACCGTCGCACCGCCGTCGCCGCCTTCTCCTCGTCGCTCCTCGACTTCGCCTCGTAGGAGAACGCCATCACCGGCGAGGGCAGGTCGAGCGGCCGGGCCGAGATGTCCCGCTCCTCGTCGCAGAGGACGTCCCCGGCCCTCGTCTCCTTCAGCTTGGCGACGGCGCCGATGTCGCCGGCGCCCAGCGCGGCGACCGGCCTCAGGTCGTTGCCCAGCGGCTGCCCGAGCTGCCCGATCCGCTCTTTCTGGTGGCCGACCACGTTGACCGCCTGCGAGTCGGAGTGGATCGTGCCGCTGTAGACGCGGAAGAAGTTGATCCGGCCGGTGTAAGGATCGGCGGTCGTCTTGAACACGTATGCGACCAGCGGACCGTCCTCGTCGGGGGCGATCTCGATCGCCGCGCCGTCGCCGTCGAGTGTCTCCAGCGGGCCGCGCATCTGCGGCGAGGGAAGGTCCTCGACCAGCGCGTCGAGCAGGCGATCGGTTCCCAGGTTCCTGGTCGCGGCGCCGCAGGTGACCGGAAACAGGTGCCCCGCGACGACGCCCCGCTTGAGCGCGGCGATGATCTCCGCGTGGTCGATCTCCTCCCCGTCCAGGTAGCGCTCCATCAGCTCGTCGGAGTTCTCCGCCACCTCGTCCATCAGCTTCTCGCGGTACTCCGCGGCGCGCGAGCGCAACTCATCGGGGATCGGCACCCGCTCGGCCCGCCCGCGCCCGCTCCCCGCGTAGACGAAGGCCTCCATGTCGATCAGGTCGATGACGCCGCGCAGGTCGTGCTCGCTGCCGATCGGGATCTCGGTCGCGACGACGTGAGGGCCGAACGCGGCCTTCAGCGAGTCGAGCGCTGCAAAGAAGTCGGCGCGCTCGCGGTCCAGCATGTTGACGAAGACGAGGCGGGCCAGGCCCTCGGCGTCCGCCCGCTGCCAGAGCCGCTCGGTGTGGACCTCGACCCCCGCGGTCGCGTTGACGACGACCACCGCCGAGTCGGCGACCCGGAGGGCCGCGGCGGTGTCGGCGGCGAAGCTGGGGTCGCCGGGCGTATCGATCAGGTTGATCTCGCGGCCCGCATGGGCCAGGTGGCTGACGCACGCGTCGATCGACTGGCCACGCTGCCGCTCGTCCGGCTGATGATCGGAGACCGTCGAGCCCTCATCGACGCTGCCGAGGCGGTTGACCATGCCCGCCTCGAACAGGATCGCCTCGTAGAGGCTCGTCTTGCCGCAGCCGCGATGCCCGATCACGGCCACATTGCGGATGCGATCTACGGCCGTAGGCGGCACAGATCGACGTTACCCCGGCGGCGCAAGCTTGTCCATGCATTCGGGACGAGGGCGAAGGCCGACTCGGCGGGCCCGCCGGCGACCGCGGGCCTCAGTGCGCCAGGGCGGGGCTGAGTCGCAACCCGGCCAGATCGACCGCACGACGGACCCGCCTATCGAAAGAGGCCAGATCGGCGGTTGCCCGCTCGGCGGTCGCGAGAGCAAAGCCGTCGGCGAGGCTGATGCCGAGAGCACGGCGACGGGCCGCATTGCGGGCCAGGGCCGCGTCGGGGGCGAGTAGGCGGATGCCGAGCGAGGAGATCGCGTCAACGGCGGTCCGCAGGTGGCGCTCCTCTTCGGCGGGGCGCACGAGCGCCTCGGCATAGTTGATCGTGCACATCAGCAGTTCCGCCCGTTCGGCGGCGAGAACCTCGAACGTCCCCACGGCCGCAGCGTGGCGCGCGTCGGAGCGGTCCAACGCCGCTATCACCACGTCGGTATCGAGCACGCAGGCGGCCACCGCGGGCGACGTCAGGCCCGCTCTTCGGAGCGCAGCTTCTCGAGGTGGCCAGGCTCATAGAGGCCGTCAAAGACCCCAAGCGCCGCCGACAGGTCCGGCGCGGCCCTGTGCACGACGATGCGATCGGCTCCCTCTGCCTCGATCACGACCTCGTCCCCGGCCCGAAGACCCGCGGCCTCGAGGCTCTCGACCGGCAGGGTCACCTGATTCTTGCTCGAGATACGCGGCATGCCTTTACCTTAGCGTAAAGGCACAGCCAAGGCGGCGGACGATGCCACGTTGCGGATGCGATCTACGACCCCTTCCAGGTCAGGCGGTGACGCGAAACGCGACGCGGTTGCCGGCGGCCGCGCTGAAGGTCGACTCGGGGAGGCCCTTGGCGTCGACCGCGCGGGCGGAGAGGACGTAGCTGCCGGGGGGCAGCGCCGCGGTCAGCTTGAAAGACCATCTGGTCGTCCCCTTCGCGTCGAGCCAGAGCAGCGGGCAGGGCTTGCCCTGCTTCGCGTGCACCAGCTTGAAGCCGCCCCTGGCGTTCCGCAGATCGAGACAGGACTTGCCGCCGCTCTTCTTCGCCCCGGTGGCCGTTCCGTCTGCCCTCGGCTTAGGCGGGACCTTCCGCACCAGCGCGATCTGCACTTTGCGCAACGGTTCGCCCTCCGGGTCGGCGGCGGTGCCGGAGAAGCCCTTCAGCTTGGCTGCGTCGATCGTCTTCCCAAAGCTCTTGATCTGCGCGTGCGGGGACCGGTTCGGCACTGCGGCCGGCGGATTCACGGTGACGACCGCGGGCGGAGGCGGATTCGGGATGTCGCCGAGGATCCGGCTGACTTCGACGCTGACGTTGTTGTTGGCTTCGTCGACGTTGCTGACCACGACCAGCCGTTCGCGCGCGTCGAGTGCGGCGCCCTCGAGACGGTCACCAAAGGGTGAGAGGACCGGACGCCGGACGATGCCGCCGCTGCCGAAGGTCGGGTCGAGGGCGCCTGCCGTCGTCAACCGCAGTACGGCCAGGGAGGCGTTGCCTTCGACCGGTTCCCAGTCGCCGCCGAGGAGCACCTGGCCCGTCGGGGTCACGGCGACGGAGTGGGCGGAGTCGTCGCCGCTGCCGAGCTGCTGGGTGAAGACGCCGGTGCCGCCGCCGAAGCTGGGGTCGAGTTTGCCGTCGCTGAGATAACGGGCGGCGGCGAACTTTTCGTCGCGTTTGCTCGGAGCCGGTTCGTCATAGCTGTAGCCCGCGGCGACGATGCGGCCGTCCGGCATCACCGCGACCGCATCGCTCCTCCCCGCCGTGCTGCCGGGGATCGGCGTCTGCGCGATGCCGGCCGTGCCGAAGGCCGGATCGGGCGTCCCCGAAGGCAGGAGCTTGATGATCGTGAACCCGGAGCCCGCGCCCGCCCCCGCCTCGTCGGCGATGACGATGTCGCCGCCGGGCGCTTCGGCGATGCCTTCGCCCCGGTCGTCGCCGACCGGCGTTTCCACGGTGGTGACGCCGTCGACGCTGAAGCTCGGGTCAGGTTCGCCGTTCGGGCGCAGGACCGCGACCGCCACGATTTCGTTCGAGGCCAGGTTTTCCGTTTCGCCGACGATGAGGATGCGCCCGTCGGCGCCGATCGCCAGCGCCGAGGCACTGGCGGCTTTCGTCCCCACCGGGAAGGTCACGAACCCGGACCCGCCACCGAAGCTCGGGTCCTGCAGCCCGTCGGGCGTGTATCGGACGACGAGGAAGTCTTCGTTCGCCCCGCTTCCCACGAAGCCGGCGACCACGATCTTGCCGTCGGGCTGGACCGCCACCGCTTCCGCCCCCGCGAACATTCCCAGGCCACCGGTCAAGACGACTCCGTTCACGCCGAAGCTCGGGTCGAGGGCGCCGTCTTCGAGCAACCGGACGACGAGAACGCTGAATTCGTTGACGCCGGTTTCGCTGGCACCCGCCAACACGATCTTGCCGTCAGGCTGGGTGGCCACGGCGCCGAGGAAGAGGTTCTCCGGGTTCTGGAACAGCCGCTCGCTGCCGGCGACGCCGAAGGTCGGGTCGAGGTCGCCGGGGGCGGCCCGAGCGACCGGAGCGAGGATCGCCGCCGCCGACGCAAGGACCAGCGCGAGAAGCGCGAGGCGGCGACCGCCGCGGCGCGGGACGAATGCGGCCATCGCGGACATCATGACGGCAGCCACGGAAAACAGCCACCGAAAAAGCGGCGGACGGGGGTCGAACCCGCGACCTCAAGCTTGGGAAGCTTGCGCTCTACCAACTGAGCTACCGCCGCATCAGCGGGTGATTCTAGTTGGGAGCGGGGTTTCAAGGCGCCTGTCGTCGGCGGCTATTTGCCGCCGACGATGTCTTCGACCACGTAGGCGGCGACGTTGGCGATTTCTTCTTCGCTAAGGACGCCTTTGAAGGGCGGCATGCCGCCACCGCCGTTGGTCACTTGTTCTTCGGTGCCTTTCTGTTCTTTGGCTTTCGGCAGGGTCGTCAGGTCAGGACCGCCGTTGCCGCCGTGGCCGGTGGCGCCATGGCAGACCGAGCACTGTTCGGCGAACACTTCTTTGCCGGCTTCGGCGTTGGGCGCCCCGCCGGCTTCGGCTTCTTCGCCGCCCTCGGCTGCTTCGGCTTCTTCGCCCCCCGCTTCCTCGCCGGCGTGCTGGGTGCCTTCGGCTTCTTTTTCCTCGCCTGCGGCTTCTTCCAGGATCCCGTTGAGGGAGAAGACCCAGAAGTTTTCGCCGTGTGAGGTCGCGGCGAGGCTGTTGCCGCCCGCGTAGAAGGCGATTTTCTCTTCGCCTTCGTCTTCGAAGGGCGTCACCGTGGTGTTGGCGCCGGCGCCGGTCTGGAATTTCCAGAGTTCTTCGCCGCTTTCGAGGTTGTAGGCGACCAATTCACCGTTGTTGTGGCCGACGAAGACGAGCCCGCCGGCGGTGGTGACCGCGCCCGAGTAGCACGATTCACCTTTGAATTCGTCCTGCCAGGCGATCTTGCCGGTGCTCATGTCGTAGGCGGTCAGGTAGCCGGTCGTGTCGAAGCCGGAGGCGGTCACGATGTCGGACCCGATGTACGTTTCGCCTTGCTTGAACTGCTGCGGCTGCGGCGGGACCACCAGGCCGGTCGCGCCCGACTGCGAGCAGACGAAGTACAAGTTGGCCTTCGGGCTGTACGAGGACGGCGGCCAGTTGTTGCCGCCGACCGCGGCGTTCGCGACCAGGTTGATCGAGGTCGGGTCGCTCGACATCGGGGTGAAGATGTTCGACGCCACAACTTTCGGTTCCGGTTTGAGCGATTCGACGCCCGCTTCCGCGTTTTTAAGCGCTTCCGGGCTCGTTTCGAGCGGGCTGAACGGTTCCATCGTCGGCTCCGGCTGGGTCGGCCAGGTTTTCTGCGCCGGGTCCTGGGGCACCTTCACCTCCGGGATCGGGTAGATCGGCTTGCCGGTCTTGCGGTCGAGCAGGTAGACCCAGCCGGTCTTCGAGGGCTGGCCGATCGCTTCGCGCGTTTCGCCGTTCATCTCGCCGCTCATCAGGACGGTCGGCGAGGAGGAGTCGAAGTCCCAGATGTCATGGTGGACCTGCTGGTAGTGCCACTCGTATTCGCCGGTTTCGGCGTTGAGGGCGACGATCGAGGCGGTGAAGAGGTTTTCCCCTTCCCGCTGTGAGCCGGTCCACGGCCCCGCGTTCGAGGTCGAGAAGTAGACCATGTTCAGCTTCGGGTCCACGGTCGGCGTGTTCCACAGCGATGCCCCACCGCGTTTCCAGGCGTCGCCGTTCTGCGGCCAGGTTTCGTGGCCGACTTCGCCGGGCCCCGGGACGGTGTAGAAGCGCCATTCCTCCTTGCCGGTTTCGGCGTTCAACGCGGTAAGGCGGCCGCGGACGCCGTACTCGCCGCCCGCTCCGCCGACGTAGACCTTGCCGTCGTAGTAGAGCGGAGCGGAGGTGATCGAGAAGCCCTCGCCCGGCTTCACCACGTTGGTCGACCACCTGACTTTGCCGGTCTGCTGGTCGAGCGCGACCTGGGCGCCGTTCAGTTGGGAGACGAAGACCATGCCGTCGCGGAGCGCGACGCCGCGGTTGTCCCAGCCGCAGCAGACGACTTCGCCGAGCGGGTCGGGCGGCAGGTGCGGTTCGTAGGTCCAGAGACGGTGACCGTTGCCGGCGTCGATCGCGTAGACGTCGTCGGCGCCGTCGGAGATGTAGATCGTCCCCTGGTACTCGAGCGCCTGGCCCTCGGCGGAGAACTTCGCCGCGGTGGCGTTCTGGCCGATCTTGGTGACCCAGTCGCCCTTCAGTTCGCTCACGTTCTCGGTGTTGATTTCTTCCAGGGACGAGTAGCGGTCGTTGGTCAGGTTGCCGCCGTTGGTGATCCAGTCGTCACCTGCTTCCGCGTTCAGTTCTTCCGCCGTGAATGCCGGAGCCGCGACGATGGCGCCGCCTTCTGCGGCCGGTTTTTCGACCGTCGTCGTGGTGCCGCCGCTGCCGCCACAGGCCGCGAGCACCACCGCCGCCGTAAGGGCCAAGAGCAGCATCGCGACGGGAAAACCGCGACCGGGGAACCATCGTCTCTCGTTCACAGAGCGCCTCCTCAGGCTCTGGGATCCGGTCGGTTTTACCACGCCGCATCCGCGTGGTGAACAGGGTTTGGGTTTTCAAACAGGACCCCCGACGATCGACCGGCGGGCGGTCGGTGGATCGTCCCAGCGCCCGTCATCGCGGTCCCGCAGGGTGAACCGGACCCGCTCGGTGGAGACGTCGGCGTCGAGCAGCTTCTCGTCAAGCGCCGGAGCGGCCTCGGCTTCGACGAAGACCGGCGCCTCCCCCAGCACCGCGTCGCCGCTCCGTGGCGCCGGCGCCAGGTCCATCACCCAGGCGAGGCCGCGGTCGCCGTCCATGGCCGGGCCGCCCCCTGTCGTCAGCCGCACGCCGGCCTCGCGCGGCATCCGCCGGGTGGCGAGCATCTCCTCGATCGCGATTGTCGCCACCTCGGTGATCGCCAACATGGCCATCTCCCCTTGCTCGAATCTGCCCCTTCCGTCGTGACTGCCCGACGGCGCCTCCCGGCAAACATAAAAAAATCTCCCTGATCGTCAGCCGGTTACCGGCGGCGCCGGTGGCGATTTCCGGACGACCGCGACCGAGGCTTTGGCTTCCGCCGCGGGCGGCACGGGCGCCGTCTTCGCGCCCGCGGGCAAGCTCGACGGCGGGGGCTTCGGTAGGTAGCCCGGGTGCTTCACGCCGGGCGGTTCTCCTCCGGGAGCTTCCCCGCCCGCAAGCTCGACGCCGGGCAGCTCTTCGACCACGTTGTCGAGGCTGCCCGGCGGAGCGGACGAGTCGACGCGGAGCACCGGGTGGAAGGTGGCCTGTCCGCCGGGCGCGAGGCGCGGGACCAGCAGGCAGCGCCGGTCACCGAGGCGGAGCAGCTTGCGGTCGGCGCCCACGAACCTCGTCTCACGAGGGATCCGGTCGCAGATCAGCAGGTTGCGGGCGGCGAGGCTGCCGCGATTGTGGACTGTCATCCGGTAGCGGACGAGTCCACCGGGCCTGACCGTGCGCTCTTCGGCTTCCTTTTCGATCGGCAGCTCGCAGGTCGGCGGACCGGCCTCCGGCGCGCTGCCCGGGGCGGTCGTGATCCTCAGATTGTCGAACAGGAAACCGCCGCCGAGGAGGCCGGGGATTTCCCCACTGCCCCCGGACCGGAATTCCAGCTGGTTGACGTTCGGCGGCGATTCCGACTGGGCCCGGTAGTAATTCTCCCAGGTGGTGAAGCACTCCCCTACGTCGTGCCCGTCGATCGCGACCCGGGCGAAATCGTTGTCCGGGCCGGGAATCAACTTCAGCCAGAGTTTGATCGTGTGCGGCCGGTCGCGGGGCAGGGTGCCGAGGTCGTAGGCGGTGAATTCCCCGCTCGGCGTGGGAGTGTCGAAGAACGAGACGTTGATGCCTTCCGCGGTGTCCCGCAGGCCGATGTAGGACATCCTGGCGCCGGTGTGGTCGTTGTCGGGGCTGATGCTCATGGCGAGTCCCGGCTGCACGGCGGTGGGGTCGGTCGAGATGAACGAGAACTGGGCGATGTATTCGGTATTGGCCAGGCCCTCGCCGGCCGCCTCCGTCGTCGTGCTCGAACGAGTCTGCCCTTCGAAGACCGTGGTCGCGTAGGCGTTCGAGAAGCGGAACGATTGAGCACCGAACTCAGCCGGCGCCGAAGTGTTGGCGACGACTTCCTGGTCGAATCCGTGGGGGACGCTGGTGACCGTGCCGGGCGGGGCGCTTTTCCATCCGTCCTGTCCGTTCACCGACCCCAGGTGGAAGGTGGAGGCCTCGAAGTTCGTCCTCACCGTGTCCGCCGCCGCGACCCCGCAGGGGACCAGGACGACGGCCGCCAACATGGCGAGGAGTCCCGTCGTCAAGGCACGACGGAGAGAGCCCGAGAAGCCGGCGGGGGTGGCCGGCTCTCGGACCGGGGGCGGATCAGGGGGGACCGGACGTTCCATGCGCTTCTCTCCTATCGAGAGCTCACGGCTGGAGAGCATTAATCGATCAGATTTATTTCACTAGTTCGCTCAACGCCTGTCAACGTATTGGACAAATGTCTCGGTACCCGAGGATCTCCTGTCCAATTACCCTGGTCGCCGTGGCGGCGGTCCTCCTGTCCGCTCCCGGCGCCGCGACGGCGGCGCCCTCCTGCCGGCCTGGCGCGTCCGCCACCGCGACTGCGCTCGGCGGACCGGGCGCCGCGCTCGCCTGGCGAGCCGGCCTGCTCGGCCCAACCCCCGTCTACCGCGGGATCCCGGGCAAGGGCGGGCGACGGCGCCGCTCGGTCGGTCCTGGTGAGGCTCCGTGGCTGCTGGTGCTCGGCGCGGGCCGCGACCGGGCCGGGGGCTGCTGGGTGAAGGTGCGGCTCCCGTCCCGTCCCGACGACGCCGCGGGCTGGATCGAGGCGCGCCGGGCGCTGCTGCGACCGACGCCCTGGGAGATCGTTGTGTCGCGGGCCGCCCGCACCCTGACGGTCCGCCGCGCCGGCCGCCGGCGGCAACGCTTCGAGGTCGTCGTCGGCAAGCCCGCGACGCCGACGCCCGCCGGCCTCTTCTCGATCGTCGGGGTCTGGCGCGGTGATCCTGGCGAATTCCTCGGCGCCTGGACCCTCGGGCTCACCGCCCATAGCGGAGCCCTGCGGCACTTCGAAGGCGGCGATGGCGAGGTCGCCATCCATGGTCGCGGCGGCGCCAGCCTGCTCGACCCGCTCGGCAGCGCCGCCAGCCACGGCTGCATCCGTCTCGCCAACCAGGCGATCGACTGGGTGGTGAGCACGGTCGGCCGGTCACAGCTTCTCGGCATCCCGGTGCTGGTGCGCTGAGCGGCGCCCCAGCCCAGGGCGCTCCACCTACGAAGCGAGGGCGTCGATCACGCTCGCGTACATGCCGCGCTTGATCGCGCCGAGGCCGTGGCGCGGTTTGCCCGCCAGTCCGGCGGCGAGGGCCACGGCGCGGTCGAGCAGCCCCTCCTCCGGGGACAGCTCGGTGACGATGCCGGCGGCGAGCGCCTCGGGGCCGGTGAAGCGATGGCCGGTGACCATCGCCCGGTGGGCCGCGGGCGGGCTGAGGCGGGCGGTGAGGAGGGCGTTCATCCCAGGGGTGAACGGGAGGCCGAGGTCGGCCTCGGGCAGGCAGAAGTAGCCGCGGTCGGCGCGCATCACCGCCAGGTCGAAGGAGAGTGCGAGCATCGCGCCGGCGGCGAAGGCGTGGCCGTTGATCGCGGCTACGGTCGGCACCTCGAGGGCAAGCACCCGGCCGAACAGGGCGTGCACGCGGGCGAGGATCGCCTCCGCCTGGTCGGGATTCGCCCCCATGTAATCGAGATCGAGGCCGTTGGAGAAGAACTTGCCGCTGCCGGTGAGCACCAGCGCGGCGGGGGCGTCGTCGCCCTCGATCGCCTCGAGCACCGACTCCAACCCGGTGAGCAGTTCGGGATGGAGGCGGTTCTCACCGCGGTCCATCGTCACCACCACGACCGGGTCGCGGCGCTCGACATCGATGCCGTCGGGAAGCGAGGTGAGATCGTCCATGCCACGATCATAACTAGAATCTAGGTATGGCGCTCCGGCACGTGATCCTCGGCCTCCTCGTCGACCGACCGGATCACGCCTACTCGCTCAAGCACCGGCTCTCGCCGGGCGTGCCGCGCGCCCAGCTGATCAACGACGGCGTCCTCTATCCCCTGCTCGCCAAGCTCGAGGCCGAGGAGCTGGTGCAGGGCAGCGAGCGACCCGGGCGGGCCGGCAAGCCGCGTCGGGTCTTTTCGGTCACGCCCGCCGGCCGGCGCGAGTTCCGGCGCTGGCTGCGCTCCGACGAGGGCGAGGGCGAGCCGCCGATCCACGCCCTCTTCGTCAACCACCCGCTGGTCAAGCTCCTCTTCGCCCGCCACCTCCCCGCCACCGAGCTGCGCGCCAAGCTCGACCGCCACGCCGAGCTCCTCACCGCTCGCATCGCCGGCCTGGAGGAACTCCGCCGGATCGCTCCCCCCGAGGCGGCGGTCGGGCTCGGGAGCTCGCTGCTCGACCTCGAGCTGCGCCAGCTCCACGATCGCCTCGACTGGCTCGAGGGACTGCCGGACACCCCGAGGGCCGGCTAGGGCATCGGGACTACTGCGGCCAGACGAAGTGGCCGAGGAAGAAGGCGATCGCGAAGACCACAAGCAGGATCTGCGACAGCATGAAGATGACCACGAAGATCCAGAAGCCGAGACCGATTTTCTGTTCGAGATTCAGGTCTTTCACGTGCGCGAAACCCTATCGCGAAGCTGCGGACGGGCGGCCGCCGGCCGGGCTGTAGGCCGCTGCTGACCTAAGATGCGGCCCATCGTGACAACCTCGGACAAGGGGTTCGACCTGCGCGGCAAAGCGCGTGCGATCGCGCGGGCCGAAATCGCCGAGGTGGCCTTCCGGGTCTTCGCCGAGCGCGGCTTCGACCAGGTGACCGCGACCGAGGTGGCGGAGGCGGCGGGGATCTCCCGCGCCAGCTTCTTCCGCTACTTCGAGTCGAAGGAAGACGCGGTCTTCGTGGCCCAGGAGGAGATGGGCGCCAACGTCGCCGCGGCGCTCACCGCGCGGCCCGCCGGCGAGGACGCCTGGACCGCCCTGCGGCGCGCCCTCGACGCCGCCGTGGCGACCTACCAGCGCAGCCCCGACGAGGCGCTCGGCCGGCTGCGGCTGATCCGCTGCACGCCCAACCTGCGCGTCCACCAGCTGGAGCGCCTGGCGAAATGGAAAGCCCTGATCGGGGCGGCGCTGGCGGCGCGGCTGGGGCTCGATCCGACCGACGTCAAGGTCGAGGCGCTGGTCGGCGCGGCGCTCGGCGCGCTCGACGCGGCCTCCACGCGCTGGGCCGATAGCGACGGCGCCGACGACCTGATCGGGCTGATCGACAAAGCCTTCGCGGCGATCGCCGAGCCGTTTCCGCGGCTGGGCGCCTAGCGGAAGCGTCCAGGCCGGTGCGGCCGAGGGCCTTCCGCTGTTCCTTATGGTCGCCTGCCGACCATAAGGAACAGCTGGCGGGGCGGGGCTGTGGCGCGGGACGGGTGTGGCCCGAGGCCCCTGCGGCCGGGGACGGCGCGATTCGGGGCCGGTCGATTGGGGACTGCGGGCCCGGGCGTCTCGGAGGCGACCCGGGCAGGCTGTGGCCGCCTCCGAGACGCCCGGGTCGGGAGGTCTGCGGGAGGGATCGTCACGGGGTTCGTGGCGTCTTCGGGGAGGAACGGGATCAGTGCGGGGAGACGCCGGGATCCCGTGAGGGAGACGGGAGGGGTGCGTGACGAAGATGCCGGGGACGTCACGGGACGTGCGCCCTCGCGGGGCCCCTGCGCCGGCCCGCGGGGTGCGTTCGTCGCTTTTCCCATATACGGCAACAAGCGACGAACGCACCGAGGGCCTCGGGCCCTCCGTGACCTCTCCCTCACGTCGCCGTGACGTTCCCGGCTTCTCCCTCACGGATCCCTCAGCACTTCCGCACCCCGGTCCCCGCAGGCGCCCCGCACCCTCGCCTCTCCCCACGGACCCGGCCATCTCGCGGCGGCCACAGCCTGCCAGGGCCGCCGCGAGATGGCCGCGTCCCTTTCCCGTCCCTTCCCCGTCCCTTCCCAGCCGGTCCAGCCCTCGTTGAACCGGCCCTTAGGCGCTTTACGTAGTCTCTGGAGTCGTGCGCGCTCGCTCAGTAATCGCCGTCCTGATCGCCGTGGCGCTGGTCGGCTTCCTCGTCTACGGCCTCGTCAGCAAGGGCAACTCCCGCCTCGCGGTGGGTGAAAAGGCGCCCTCGCCGGAGCTGCCGAAACTCGGGGAACCGGGGCAGGGCTCGCTGAAGGAATACCGCGGCAAATGGGTGCTGGTGAACTTCTGGGCCTCCTGGTGCGTGCCCTGCCGCGACGAGGCCCCGGCGCTGACCACGTTCCAGGGCGAACACGACGGCCAGAACTTCACCGTGGTCGGCATCGACACCCAGGACATCAGCGACGACGGCGCCAAGTTCGCCAAGGAATTCGGCCTCACCTACCCGCTTCTCCACGACGGCAACGGCGACAACGGCCATGAATTCGGCACCACCGGGGTGCCGGAGAACTACCTGCTCGAACCCAGTGGCAAGCTCGCCTGGGACGTCGCCGGACCGGTCGACGCGAAGATGCTCGAAGAACACGTGGCGCCGCTGCTGCCGCCGGCGAAGAAGAACTCATGAGCCGGCGCCAACTGCCGCTGCTGCTCGCCGTCCTGGCGGCGCTGGCGGCACTTCTCGTCCCCACCGCCGCCTCGGCGGGGAGCGCCCTGCGTACCGAGCTGAACGAAATCGAGGGCGAAGTGATGTGCCCGGTCTGCGGCACCCTGCTCGAGCTGGCGGAATCCCCGCAGGCGACCCGCGAGAAGGCGTTCATCGAAAAGCTCGTCAAGCAGGGTCAGAGCAAGGACGAAATCAAGGAAGCCCTGGTCGCGCAGTACGGCGACGCTGTCCTCGCCGAACCGAAGGGCAGCGGCTTCAGCCTTTCCGCCTACGTCGTCCCGATCGTCGCCTTCATCGTCGCCGTCATCCTGCTCGCCTTCGCGGTCTGGAAATGGCGTCGCGCCGCCGGCTCCGGCGACGAGCGTAAACCCGAGGTCGAAGGCCCGAGCGACGAGGACCGCCGCCGCCTCGACGACGACCTGGCCCGCTACGACCTCTAGCCCGACCGCGTTCGCAGTTTCCCCCGTAGCCCGTACGGGAAACTGCGAACTCACTCGGAGGCGCCGACGACGATCGCGCCCAGTGGCGGCGCCTGCAGCCAGGCCAGCGCCTCGTGGTTCGCCTTGGCCTCGCGCCGATTCGGCCGCTCGACCAGCGCCGCGATCGAGCAGTCGGCCTCGGCGGCGGCGGTGTCGAGTGCTCCACCCGCCCCTTCCAGCGGCGGCCCGAGCAGGACCACCAACTCGTATACCTTGCGCAGCTTCGCCGTCATATGCCGGAAGCTGCCGAGCCCGAGCAGGGCGTGAGCCTTCGCCGTCGGCCGCCCGGCGACGACGCAGGCGAGCGCCCCCGAATCGGTCGAGGCCGCCGAGCCGGCCAGCACCAGCGGCTGCACGATGTCCGCCGGTGTCGCCTCCCAGCGCAGGTACTCGTGCAGGCCGGGCTCCGGGGACAGCCCCAGATCGTCGGCCAGTCGCGGCCGCTCGATGTCGCACTCGACCAGCGCGGTCGCCACTCCCGCCGCGGCAGCCACCCCGGCGAGCGCCACCGCCGCCGTCGGTGCCGCCTCCTCGGCCCCGGTGACCAGCACCACCCGGCGCACGCCGAGCCGCTCGCGCACTCCGCCGAGCGCCTCGAGGTCGTGTCGGCGCAGCCCCCAGGCGCGCCCGTTCGACGAGGAGGGCGTGCCGATCTCCGCCAGCACAGCCAGCTTGCTCATGGTGACGGCCTCCCTCCGTCAGGCGAGCTCACGCCGCCTGGCTCACATCCGCTCGGGCGCCGAGATCCCGAGCAGCCCGAGGGCCCTGGCGATCGTCCGCTTCGCCGCCAGGCAGAGCGCCAGCCGCGAGGTTTCGACGCCCTCCCCCTCGGCCCCCACCACCTGGCAGTCGCGGTAGAAAGCGTGGAAGTCGGCGGCGACCGCCGACGAGTAGGCGCAGATCCGGTGCGGCGCCCGCCGTGCGGCGGACTCGCGCACCTCGTGGGGGAACTCGAGCAGGCGCTTGATCAGCGCCTTCTCGCCCGCGGCGAGCGGCTCGCTGCGCTCGCCGACCTCGAACGACTCCGGCACCGCGCTCCCCTCGTCGGTCGCTTTGCGCAGGATCGAGGCGATCCGCGCGTGCGCGTACTGCACGTAGTAGACCGGGTTGTCGGAAGCCTGCTTGCGGGCCAGCGCGAGGTCGATGTCGACGGTCGTCTCGTGGCTGCGCCAGAGCATGAACCAGCGCACCGCGTCGACGCCGATGTCGTCGATCAGCTCGTCGAGCGAGACGAAGTCGCCGCTGCGCTTCGACATCTGCGCCCGCTGGCCGTCCTCGACGATGTGGACGAGGGACATGATCAGCGCCTCGAAGCTGTCCGGGTCGGCGCCGAGCGCGGCGATCGAGGCGCGCAGTCGGCCGATGTAGCCATGGTGGTCGGCGCCGAGCACGTCGATCAGCCGGCCGAAGCCGCGCTCCAGCTTGTCCCAGTGGTAGGCGATGTCCGGCATCAGGTAGGTCGGTTCGCCGTCGGAGCGGATCAGGACCCGGTCTTTGTCGTCGCCGAAGGTCGTCGTGCGCAGCCAGAGGGCGCCCTCGTGTTGGTAGGTGTGGCCGCCCGCATCGAGCTTGGCGAGGGCGCTTTCGACGTCACCGCGGTCGACCAGGCTGCGCTCCGAGAACCAGGTGTCCATCTCGACCCCGAAGCGGGAGAGGGTGACGCGGACCGCCTCGATCATCAGCTCGATGCCGCGGGCGCCGACCGCCTCGAGGTCGTCGGGGTCGATCCCCTCGGCGGCGATCGCCTTGCCGAGCTCGACCACGTACTCGCCCTGGTAGCCGTTATCGGGCAGCTCCTCACCGCGCATGCGGGCGACGATCGAGTGGGCGAAGTTGGTCACCTGGGAGCCGGCGTCGTTGATGTAGTACTCGCGCTCGGCCTCGTGGCCGATCGCGCCCAGCAGGCGCGCCACCGCGTCGCCGTAGGCGGCGCCGCGGCCGCCGCCGACGTGCAGGGGGCCGGTCGGGTTGGCGGAGACGAACTCGACCAGGATCTTCTCCGGGGCCTGGGTCGCGGCCGGGCCGAGGTCGTCGCCGGCGGCGACGAGGCCGGCCAGCGCGCGCCGGTACCAGGCGTCGGAGAGGAAGAGGTTGACGAAGCCGGGACCGGCGACCTCGACCCGGTCGAGGCTCCCCGCGCCGCCGAGACTGCCTTCGAGCTCGCCGCGGAGGCGCTCGGCGACGGCGCGCGGGTTGTCGCCGAGCGGCCCGGCGAGCAGCATCGCCGCGTTGGAGCTGTAGTCGCCCAGATCGGGCTTGGGGGGACGGTCGAGCGTCGGGGCCGGCTCGGTCGGATCGCCGTCGCGCAGCGCCCGGGCGGCGGCCTCGACGGCTCCCTTCAGCTCGGCGATCGAATCGGTTGGAGGCATATGAGCAATCGTAAGCCTCCGGCCCGCCTCGGGATCGGCCCCCTTGGCGGCCTGCGTTCGGGACCGGGCGAGCCGGGTAGTCTGGATCGCTTGCGCGTAGGGGTGATCTCAGATGTCCATGCCAACCTGCCGGCCCTGCAGGCGGTGCTCGAGTCGATCGACGCCGCCGCGCCGGAGGAGATCTGGTGCCTCGGCGACGTGGTCGGCTACGGCGCCCAGCCGGACGAGTGCACGGTGCTGCTGCGGGAGCGCTGCGCGGTCTCGCTGAACGGCAACCACGACCTGGCGGTGATCGGCTCGATCGACGCGGCGACCTTCTCCGAGACGGCCCGCGCGGCGGTCGACTGGACGCGCGCGAATGCGTCGCCGGGGACGATCGACTTCCTCACCGGGCTGGCGCCGGACGGTGAGCGCGAGGGCTTCGGCCTCTTCCACGCCTCCCCCCGCGACCCGATCTGGGAGTACGTGCTCTCGATCGACCAGGCCGAAGCGGGCCTCGACGCCCAGCGCGAGCGCATCTGCCTGATCGGCCACTCGCACGTCTCGCTGTTCTTCACCCGACCGCCCTCGACCGGCCGGCGCAGCTTCGCCACCGGCGCCCAGACCACCGACGGCGACCTGCTCGACCTCGGCGACGGCGAATGGCTGCTGAATCCCGGCAGCGTCGGGCAACCGCGTGACGGCGACCCGCGGGCGGCCTGGCTGGAGCTCGACACCGACGAGCTGACCGCCCGCTACCACCGGGTCCCCTACGACGCGGTGGCGGCCGGGGCGGCGATCCTCGAGGCGGGTCTGCCGACGGCGCTCGCCGAGCGCCTCCAGATCGGCCGCTGAGCTCCGTGGAGAACCCCCCCAAGCGAGCGGAAAAATGCGAAACAAGGGTGCAATTGCAGGGTAAATATCGACTCAGAAGTGTTCTTTAGACTCGAATCATGGGCCGTTTTCGAGCAGCCATGCTCCTTCTCGCCGTGCTCGCGGCCGGCATCCTGCTGGCCGCCTGCGGCAGCAGCAACGGCGAACTGCTGCCCGGGACGACCGCGCGCCAGATCGAATCGAACCTCGATCAGGTGCGTTCAAGCTCTGAAGAAGGAAACTGCGAAGCAGCCGAAGACGCGGTCGCGGCGGTCAGCACGGAGATCGACGAACTGCGGAAGGTCGACGTCGAATTGAAGGCGGCCTTGAAGCACGGCGCGGCAAAGCTCTCCGAAGTGGTTTCTAGCTGTGGCGCTCAGGAAGAAGAAGCGGAACAGACTGAAGCGGAAAGAGAACAGGAAGCCGAAGAAGAAGAACAGGCCGCCCAGGAAGCCGAACAAGAAAAAGAAGAAGAAAAACAGACGGCCGAAGAAGAAAAGACCGCGGAAAAGGAACAGAAGGCTGAAGAACGCGAAGAAAAGGCCAATGAAAAGGCCGAAGAACACGCGGAACAGCCCGGTCCGCCGGAAGAAGGCGAAGAATCTGGTCCCAAAGGCAAAGCCAAAGGCCACAAAGAGGAAGAAATCGAAAACCCTGAAGAAGAAGTGATCCCGCCGACCGAAGGCGGGCCCGCGGGCGGGATCGGCCCCGGCGCCGAAGTCGGAGGGGGCGCCTGATGGAGGCCGGGACCCTCTCAGGACGCTACGAAACGGGCGAGCGCCTCGGCTCCGGGGGGATGTCGAACGTCTACAAAGCGACCGACCGCATCCTCGAGCGCACCGTCGCGGTGAAGATCCTCGCCGAGCATCTCTCCGACGACGACCGCTTCGTCGCCCGCTTCCGTCGCGAGGCGCTCGCCGTCGCGCGCCTGATCCACCCCAACATCGTCCAGGTCTACGACTCGGGCGTCGATGACGGCCGCCACTACATCGTCATGGAGTACGTGGCCGGGCGCTCCGGCGCGCAGCTGCTGCAGCGCCACGGGCCGGTCGACGCCGAGACGGCGGCCGAGATCGGCATCCAGGCCTGCGCCGGGCTCGACTACGCGCACCGCCGCGGGATCATCCACCGCGACGTCAAGCCTGGGAACCTGATGATCACCGGCGGCCCGGTGGGCAGCGGCGACCTAGTGGTCAAATTGACCGACTTCGGCATCGCCCGGGCGATCGAGCAGACGCGGATCACCCAGGTCGGCTCGGTGGTGGGCACCGCCGCCTACCTCTCGCCCGAGCAGGTGCGCGGCGACGAGGCGACTCCGGCGACCGACGTCTACGCGCTCGGCGTCGTCCTCTACCAGTTCCTCACCGGCCGGCTGCCCTACGAGGGCTCCTCGCTGGCCGAGCTGGCGGTGCGCCAGCAGAACGAGAAGCCGCTGCCGCCGAGCACCTACAACTCCGACGTGCCCCAGCCCCTGAGCGCGGCGGTGCTGCGGGCGCTGGAGGGCGACACCAGCCGTCGCTACGCGAGCGCCGACGAGTTCGCCACGGGCCTGCAGATGGGCCTCGAAGGCGAGGACGTGACGACGATGATGTCGAGCGGCGAAGGCCACACCCCGACCCGGGTGCTGGGCTCGGACACCGCAGCGACCCGCCACCTCGACCGCACCACGGCGCAGACCGAGTACCGCCCCGCCCCCTCCCCCACGCGCCGGCCGGAACCGCGCCGGGTCGAACCGCGCCGCGAACCGCGCGCCGCGGCAGCCCCGATCCAGCAGGCACAGCCGCGCAAGCGCTCCGCCTTCTCGCGGTTCGTGCGGTTCGTGCTTGCGCTGATCGCGTTAGTGCTGGTGGCGGGAGCGGTGGCCACCGCGGTGATCCTCACCACCGACAAGGCAGCGGGGGTGCATATCTCCAAGGTCGCCGGGGACACGGTCGACAAGGTGGTCGAAGAAGTGAAGGAACTGGTCTCGAAGAACAAGGAATAGGTGAGGGACGCGGCGGGCGGGCGGCGGGCGGGGCCGGGTGGAGGACGGCGAGGGACGCGGCCCTCTCGGCGGCGACCCGGGCAGGCTGAGGGCCGCCTCCGAGAGGGCCGCGTCTCGTGGGGATGTGCATGAGACGCCGGGGAGGCGTCACGGGGACGGGAGGATCGTCACGGAGGCGTGCGGAACTCCACGGATCCTCATGGCTTGAAATCACGCTGAGTGAGTTGACCACACCCTGGTGTGGTCAACTCACCCCGCGTGGATCCGGGCCTCCATGACGACCTCGACTGCCGCATCGGCGACGCGCTGCAAGCCTTGGTGTCGCCATGGCCACATCAACCCTTGCAGCGCGATGCCACGGGTCACGAACCCGTGCCATTCCCCCCGAAAGGCTCGCGTCCCGGGCGTCTCGTGGCGGCCACAGCCTGCCAG
>DATEDJ010000084.1:0-9913 GCA_035281725.1 Solirubrobacterales bacterium | reverse complement strand
AAGGTGTAGCGCTATCCTCCTAGAGGACTAACTACAGAAAGTGAACTTAGTCATGACCTACAGACTCGTTCCCCTAGACGACGCGATCGTGTTCCCGACCGTCACCGCGACTTTGCCGATCGACGTCGGCGAGGACGAGCGCGTCTTTCTGATCCCTCGCCGCGATGGCGAGTACGGCCGCGTCGGCGTCGTCGCCGAGGTGGTCGAGCACGGCCGTTCGCGGCGCGGCGTCCCCGTCGCGACCGTGGTCGGCCTCCACCGTGGGATCGCCGGTGCCGCCCAGGCGGGCGAGGACGGCGACGCCCTACAGGTCGAGGTCCAGGAGATCCACGACGGCCACCCCGACGACGAGCACACCCGCGAGCTGGCCCGCGAGTACCGCGCCGTGGTCGAGGAGATCCTCGAGCTGCGCGGCGACGACGGCCGCATCGCGACCTTCCTGCGCTCGATCGAGGAGCCCGGCGCCCTCGCCGACACCTCCGGCCTCGCCCCCGACATCCCCAACGAGGGCAAGCTCCGCCTGCTCGAGACGATCGACGTCACCGAGCGACTTGAGATCGCCGTCGGCCTCCAGCGCGAGCGGCTCGCCGAGCTGCAGGTGCGCTCGAAAATCCGCGACGACGTCGAGTCGGGCGCCCAGAAACAGCAGCGCGAGTACTTCCTGCGCAAACAGATGGAGTCGATCCGCAAGGAGCTGGGCGAGGACGAGACCGATCTGATCGGCGAGTACGAGACCAAGATCGACGAGGCCGGCATGCCCGAGGCGGTCGCCGAGCAGGCGACCAAGGAGCTGCGCCGACTGGAGCGCCAGGGCGAGCAGTCGCCCGAGAGCTCGATGATCCGCAGCTACCTCGACTGGCTGATCGCCGTCCCTTGGAGCAAGCGCTCCGAGGACAAGCTCGACCCGAACCACACGCGTGAGGTGCTGGACGCCGACCACGCCGGGCTCGAGGACGTGAAGAAACGGATCACCCAGTTCGTCGCCGTGCGCAAGCTGCGCGAGGAGAGGAAAGAAGAGATCGAGCAGGATAGCCGCGCCAACGGCACGATCCTCACCCTGGTCGGGCCTCCCGGCACCGGCAAGACCTCGATCGGCGAGTCGATCGCCCGCAGCCTCGGGCGCGAGTTCGTCCGCATCAGCCTCGGCGGCCTGCACGACGAGGCGGAGATCCGCGGCCATCGCCGCACCTACATCGGCGCCTTGCCGGGACGGATCGTCCGTGCCCTGCGCGACGCCGAGACGATGAACCCGGTGATCCTCCTGGACGAGGTCGACAAGGTCGGCGCCGACTGGCGCGGCGACCCGTCGGCGGCGCTGCTCGAGGTGCTCGACCCGGCGCAGAACCACTCGTTCCGCGACCACTACCTCGACGTCGAGGTCGACCTCTCCGAGGTCGTCTTCATCGCCACCGCGAACCTGCTCGACACGATCCCGGCACCGCTGCTCGACCGCATGGAGATCATCTCCTTCGACGGCTACACGACCGAGGAGAAGCTGGCGATCGCCAAGGGCTACCTGGTGCCGCGGCAGCTGAAGCGCAACGGCCTGAAGCCGGAGGAGGTGACGGTGGAGGACGACGTCCTCCGCGCGGTGATCTCCGAGTACACCCGCGAGGCGGGCGTGCGCCAGCTGGAGCGCGAGATCGGCAAGCTGCTCCGCGGGGCGGCGACGAAGATCGCCTCCGGCGAGGGCACTGCTCCGATCCCGCTCGACGTCGCGGCGGTCCGCGAGGCGCTGGGCCGGCAGAAGGTGTTCCAGGAGTCGGTGGAGCGCACGGCGATCCCGGGCGTCTCGACCGGCCTCGCGGTCACCGGCACCGGCGGCGACATCCTCTTCATCGAGGCGACCGCGATGGATGGTGACAAGGGCCTGGTCCTGACCGGCCAGCTCGGCGACGTGATGAAGGAGTCGGCGCGGATCGCCCTCTCCTACGTGCGCTCGCACCGCGAGGAGCTGGGCATCCCGGCGGAGAAGTTCCAGCAGGAGTTCCACGTCCACGTGCCAGCCGGGGCGATCCCCAAGGACGGCCCCAGCGCCGGCACCGCGATGACCACCGCGTTGGTCAGCCTGCTCACCGGCCGCCCCGTCAAGCACACTGTGGGGATGACCGGAGAGGTGACCCTGCAAGGACGGGTACTGCCGATCGGCGGCTTGAAGCAGAAGGTCCTGGCCGCCCACGCGGCGGGCCTGACCGAAGTGCTTCTGCCCGAGCGCAACCGCGGCGACCTCGACGAGGTCCCCGAGGAGGTGCGCGAGCAGATGACCTTCCACCCGGTGATGAGCATCGACGAGGTGCTCGGGCTGGCGCTCGAGCCCGCCGAGGCCGGCGCTGATGTCGCCACGGTGTAATCACTGCCAACCCGTGCCGAAGGAGCTCCGCGCCGCCGCGGGGCTCCTCGAGCGCCGCTGGACGATGGCGACGATCTACGCCTGCTCCAGCGGCGCCCACCGCTTCAACGAGTTCCGCCAGTCGCTGCCGGGGGTGTCGCCGACGACGCTCTCGGAGCGGCTGGAGCAGCTCGAGGCGGCGGGGATCGTCGAGCGGCGCCTGGTCGCCGGTCGCCCCCCCCACGCCGAGTACGCCTTGACCAGCCGCGGCGAACGGCTGGCGTTGGCGGTCGCCGGGCTACTGGAGCACTAGGTCCTTAGAGCACCGGCGGCGGCGCGTCGGCGGGCGGCGGGTCGGGCTTCAGTTCCAGCAGCCGGTAGTAGAGGACCGCGGCGACGAGCGCGCTGATCGGCGCCGCGAAGGTGGCCGCCAGAGCGCCGAAGACGATCCGCAGCAGCGGGCCGCCGGCGATCGCTTCGCCGACGTTCCCGAGCACGATCGCGGCGATGCCGGCGACCAGGTTGGCGACGATGACCGCGCCGAAGACCGGCCAGCCGAAGCCCGAGGTCAGCTGTTGCGAGCGCCGGAAGGCACCCGAGAGGTCCCGCCGCTCGATCACCACCGCCGGGGCGATCACCGCCCAGATCGTCAGCAGGATGCAGCCGGGGACGATGAAGAAGACGAGCCCGGCGAGGGTCCCGACCGCGGCGAGCACGCTGGTCGCGATCAGGGTGGGCAGCACCGGGCCGACCGAGCCGATCAGCTCGCCGACCGAGGTCTGGCGGCGGCCGAGCCGCGCCGAGTGCACCAGGGTCACCACCATGCCCTGGTAGAGCGTGCCGACCGCGAGGGCGAGGACGGCGGCGGCGAGGAGCAGAGCGGTGCCGCCGTCGCCGCCGAGCCCGCCCACGATCGAGACCGCCAGGAAGAGCCAGAAGGCGACCGGGATGAGCGCGCCGAAATGCTGCTGGTAGAGGGCGAGGACCTCATTCAGCGTCTCACCGACGCTGAGGCGGGGACCGGGGTTCATCGCCGGATTCTCCACCACAGCGCCTACCATCCCTAGGTGGCCGAGATCGAGCGCAAGTTCCTGGTCGATGAGATGCCGCGGGCCGAGAGCGGCCAGACCGTGATCGAGCAGGGCTACCTGGCGCTCGACGAGCGGGCCGAGGTGCGCCTGCGGCGGCAGGGCGGCGAGCTGCTGCTGACCGCCAAGATCGGCCACGGCGAGGTGCGCGAGGAGGTCGAGGTGCCGATCGAGCCGCGCGCCTTCGAGGCGCTCTGGCCGCTGACCGAGGGGCGGCGGGTGCAGAAGGTCCGCCATTACGTCCCGCTGCGCGAAGACCTGCGGGCCGAGGTCGACGTCTACGCGGGCGCGCTGGACGGCCTCCGCACCGCCGAGATCGAGTTCTCCTCGATCGAGCAGGCCGATCGCTTCCGGCCGCCGAGCTGGCTCGGCGCCGAGCTGACCGGGGACGAGCGCTATGCCAACCAGTCGCTGGCGACCCGAGGGTTGCCGGAGACCAACGGAAAGCGCGACGATGTGGGGGTGGAGATCGCCACCACGACGCAGACCGACCCCGCGAGCACGAACGGCGCCGCCGCTGACCCCCCGGCACCCAGCCGCACCTACCGCCTGCTCATCGACGAGGACGCGGCGGAGGGAATTCGAAGGGCCATCCTCGGTCGCCTCGACAAGGCGACCGAGCGGCTGCGCGAGGCGGGCGGGGAGGGGGACGCGCTGGCCGAGGCGATCCACGGCGCCCGCAAAGATCTGAAGAAGGCGCGCGCGGGGCTCCGCCTGATCCGCGACGAGCTCGGCGAACAATATAAATGGGAGAACCGGGCGCTGCGCGACGCCGGCCGCCTCCTCTCCGCCAGCCGCGACGCCGAGGTGAAGCTGGCGACGCTCGACTCGCTGGTCGAGGGGGCCGGTGACCTGCCCACCGGGGCGACGGCGCTCTGGCGCGAGGCCCTCCTCGCCGATCGCGACCGGATCGTCGGCGGCGAGGGCGACCAGACCGACGCCGCGGTGGCGGCGATCGAGGAGGTCGCGGCGCGGGCGCCGGAGTGGCGGATCCGCCGCGACGGCTGGAAGCTCCTCGCTCCCGGCCTCGACACCGCCTACTCGGAGGGCCGCGAGGCGTTCGCCGCGCTCGGCGACTCGCCCAGCTTCGAGGCGGTGCACGAGCTGCGCAAACGGGGCAAGGACCTCTGGTACCAGGTGCGGGTGCTGCGCGACGCCTGGGAGCCGGTGCTCGACCCCACCGCGGAGGAGATCCACGACTTCACCGACCAGCTCGGCGACCACCACGACCTCGCCGTCCTGGCCGCGGATCTCGGCGAGCGAGGGGAGATCATCGACCCGGCCCGCCGGGAGACGCTGAAGGCGCTGATCGAGGCGCGCCAGGAGACGCTGCTGGCCGCGGCGCGCAGCGCCGGCGAGCGGATCTACGCGGAGAAGCCGAAGGCCTTCGGCCGCCGCATGCGCGCCTACTGGCGCGCCTGGCGCGACGCTACTTGAGCTTGAATTCGACCCGGTAGAGCGAGTGCCCGGCGACCAGGGTGCCTTTGACCACCCCTTGGCCGCCGACGCCTTCGAAGTGACCGACCGCCGGGCCCTCGGCCCCTTCTTCGTGCACCTGGGCGACCCGCTGGTCGCCCTGCCAGGCGAGGTTGGTCAGCGTGAACTGCCGCTCCTGGGCGCCGGTCTGAAGGTTCACTTCGGCCGTCGCCGGGTTCCCTCCGACCTCCATCGACCCGCCGGTGACGACCGCTCCGCTGACGCCGAGGCCCTGGGCGACGCCGATCACGGCCCCGAGCGTCCCCGCTTTCGCGGTCGGGTCTTCGGCGGCGTTGGTCAGCTCGTATTCGCCTTCGTATTCGGAAGCGTCCGCGCCCCAGCCTGGATTGGTCGGTTCGGCTTCCTGGATCTGCTTCGCCGCGGGCGGATGACCGTGGGTGCTCTGGTATTCGCCGAGGACCTTGAATTCGACCGGCCAGGGCCCGCCGCCGTGGATCTTGATCGTGCCCTTCATCGTGTTGCCGACCGGGGGTTCGAGGGCGATCTCCCCGTCCGTGGTCACCTGGCCGTAAGAGGCCGAGGCGCCGACCTTCAGCACCGGGGCTTTCAGTCCCTTGCCGCCCGGCAGCTCGGTGAACGGGTAGAAGGTGAAGAGCGCCGTTTCGATTTCGCCGGTCGGGCTGTAGACGTAGAACTGCGAGATGCCGACCAGGAACTGCGGCGAGGAGCCCTCCTCGAATTCGAACTTCATCTCGCCGGAGGCGATGCCCGCGCCGCTGCCGACCGCGGTCAGCACGTAGCGATTCTCGAACGGCGCGGAGACGCTCGCCGGAACGACCTGCTTCGGCTGCGGGTAGCCGGTGGTGGCACCGGTGGTCGCCATCGCGACGCCGACGCTCGCCAGGAGCGCGATCACGCCGCCGAGCACGAGGATCAGCTTCAGGCGCCTCACGATTCGCTCACCGGCACTTCCGCGCAGGTCTTGAGCCCGGCCGTTTCGGCCAGTTCGCCGAGGCGGATCTTGACCAGTCCATCGGAGAGTTCGCGGACCGCGTCGAAGTTTTCGTTGCGCGCCGCGTTGGTCATCTCGTTGAGGACCGGGACCGCCGTCGCCAGGCCCTTAACGTAGGCGGCTTCCGCCGAGCCGTCACCGGCGGCCGCCTGCACCTGCTCGTGAAGTTCTTCGATCACGACTTCGGTGCTTTCCAGGTATCCGAGGACCGCGGCCTGCTGGGGCGTGCCCAGCGCGGCGATTTCCTTGTTTGCCTTGGTACACGCCGCTTCGGCGGTGGAGGCGAAGTCGCCGGACGACCCGCCACCCGAGCCGGTCGTGCTTCCGCCGCCACCGCAACCCACCATTAGCACCGCTCCGACTACGGCAAGGAGAAGAAGAGCGGCAACCGATCTCGTCTTCTTCCTCACCGTCGTCCTGCCTCGGTCGGGGGCTTATTTGCCGCCGACGATGTCTTCGACCACGTAAGCCGCGACGTTCTTGATTTCTTCTTCGGAGAGGACGCCTTTGAACGGGGGCATCCCGCCGCCGCCGTTGGTCACCTGTTCTTCGGCGCCGGCCTGTTCTTTGGCTTTCGGCATCGTGGTCAGGTCAGGACCGCCGTTGCCGCCGTGGCCGGTGGCGCCGTGGCAGACCGAGCACTGTTCGGCAAAGACTTCTTTGCCGGCTTCCGCGTTCGGCGCGCCCGCTTCGGCCGTTTCGCCGCCTTCTTCGCCTTCAGCTTCTTCTTCGGCCCCACCGGCTTCTTCACCGGCTTCGCCTTCTTCTTCGGTTTCCTCACCGGCGTGCTGGGTGCCTTCGGCTTCGGCTTCCTCACCTTTCAGCGATTCGATCGTGCCGTTCAGCGAGAAGACCCAGAAGTTTTCGCCGTGTGCGGTCGCAGCGAGCGAGTTGCCGCCCGCGTAGAAGGCGATTTTCTCTTCGCCTTCGTCTTCGAAGGGAGTCACCGTCGTGTTGGCGCCGGCGCCGGTCTGGAAGCTCCAGAGTTTTTCGCCGTTTTCGCTGTTGAACGCCTGCAGTTCGCCGTTGTTCTGGCCGACGAAGACCAGCCCGCCGGCCGTCGTCACGGCGCCCGAGTAGCACGATTCGGGGAATTCGTTCTGCCAGGCGATTTTCCCGGTTGACATGTCGTAGGCAGTCAGGAAGCCGTGCGTATTGAAGCCCGACGAGACGATCGTTTCGGAGCCGATGTACGTCTGGCCTTGTTTGAACGTCGGTTCGCTCGGCGGCACGATCAGGCCGAGCGCGCCCTGCTGGGAGCAGACGAAGTACATGTTCTTTTCCGGGTCGTAGGAGGACGGCGGCCAGTTGTCGCCACCGGCCGCCGAATTGGCGACCAGGTTGATCACGTTCGGGTCCGAGCTCATCGGGGTGAAGATCGGGCTGCCGACGACCTTCGGTTTCGGTTTGAGCGAGGCCGCGCCTTCTTCGGCCGTTTCGACCGCTTCCGGCTGCGTCTCGATCGGGCTGAACGGTTCCATCGTCGGCTCCGGCTGGGTCGGCCAGGTCTTCTGTGCCGGGTCCTGCGGGACCTTGACCTCGGGGATCGGGTAGACCGGTTTGCAGTTTTCCTGGTCGACCAGGTAGACCCAGCCGGTCTTCTCCGGCTCGCCCACCGCTTCCACGGTTTCGCCGTTCATTTCGCCTTCGAAGAGGACGGTCGGGGACGGGGCATCGTAGTCCCAGAGGTCGTGGTGGACCTCCTGGAAGTGGCATTTGTATTCACCGGTTTCGGCGTCGAGGCCGACGATCGAGGCGGTGAAGAGGTTTTCTCCTTCCCGATTCGCGCCCGTCCACGGGGCCGCGTTCGAGGTCGAGAAGAAGAGCATCCCGTTCTTCGGGTTCACCGTCGGCGTGTTCCAGATCGCGGCGCCACCTCGTTCGTAGGTGCCGTTGTCGGGCCAGGTTTCGCCGCCCGTTTCCTGTGGCGACGGGACGGTCCAGAACTTCCATTCTTCTTTGCCGGTTTCGGCGTTCAAGGCGGTGAGGCGTCCGCGGACCCCGAACTCGCCGCCGGAACCGCCGACATAGACCTTGCCGTTGTAGTAGAGCGGCGCGCTGGTGATCGAGAAGCCTTCGCCCGGCTTGACCACGTTGGTGCTCCACCTCACCTTGCCGGTTTCCTGGTCGAGCGCGACCTGGGCACCGTTCAGCTGCGAGACGAAGACCATGCCGTCGCCGATCGCGACGCCGCGGTTGTCCCAACCGCAGCAGACGACTTCGCCGAGCGGGTCGGGGGGAAGGTGTGGTTCATAGGTCCAGAGGCGATGGCCATCCGTGGCGTCGATCGCGTAGACGTCGTCGGCGCCGTCGGAGATGTAGATCGTGCCTTCGTACTCGATCGCCTGGCCCTCGGCGGAGAACTTCGCCGCCGTGGCGTTGGCGCCGATCTTGGTCATCCAGGCGCCTTTCAATTCCTTGACGTTTTCGGTGTTGATTTCGTCAAGGGTCGAGAAGCGGTCGTTGCTGGTGCCGCCGCCGTTGGAGATCCAGTTGTCGCCGGCGTGTTCGAAGAGTTCGTCCGAGGTGAATTTGGGGGCGAGCGTGATCCCGTTGGACGTCGTGATCCGTTCGCCTTCTTCGGTGGTTTCGGACGTCGTTTCCTGGCTCGCGGCCACGGTCGTGGTCGAGTGATGCCCGGTGAAGTGACCGAGGAAGAAGCCGGCCACAAAAGCGATCACGACACCCATCCCGATCGCACTGATTGCCACTGCTGCCCAGAATTTGAGCCCCAGTTCTTTCTCTTTCACCGATCCAACCTTTCCGAATTCCCGTCACGCTCGTGAACGCTGATAAGACCGCACTCGGCGCAGCTACGCCTCGCAAATTTATGCGTATCGGAAACCTATCGAGTCGTATCGGTCGGCGAACGTTTGCACGGCCAGATGTCGGGGTTCGCCGGTCCCTAGACTCGATCGCGGTGGCGCTCATCCCCCACACCGACCTCGACGTCTTCGGCCTCAACCTCGGCGGCAACGTCTTCGGCTGGACCGCGAGCCGCGCGGAATCCTTCGCCGTGCTCGACGCCTACGCCGCGGCGGGCGGCAACTTCCTCGACACCGCCGACGTCTACATGTCCCGCGCGCCAGGCAACCAAGGCGGCGAGTCGGAGACGATCATCGGCGAATGGCTGGCGGCGCGCGGCCGGCCCGAGGGCCTTGTGATCGCCACCAAGGTGGGGAAACTCGAGGGCTTCAAAGACCTGCGCCCGGAGACCATCCGCGCCGCGGCCGAGAGCTCCCTGCAGCGGCTCGGGGTCGAGACGATCGACCTCTACTACGCCCACTTCGACGACCAGGACACGCCGCTGGCCGAGACGCTGGGCGGCTTCGCCGAGCTGATCGAGGCGGGCAAGGTGCGCTACATCGCCGCCTCCAACTACTCGGGGGCGCGACTGGCCGAGGCGCTGGAGGTCGCCGAGCGCGAGGGGCTCCCCCGCTACGCCGCCCTGCAGCCGCACTACAACCTGATGGAGCGCGCGTTCGAGACCGACCAGCGCCCGGTCTGCGAACGCGAGAACCTCCCGGTCTTCCCCTTCTACGCGCTCGCCAAAGGCTTCCTCACCGGCAAGTACCGCCCCGGCGGAGACGCGATCGACAGCCCCCGCGCCGCCGGCGCCGCCGAGTACCTGGACGAGCGCGGCAAACGGATGCTGAGCGCCCTCGACGAGATCGCCGCCACCCACGGCGTAGCGCCTGCGAGCGTCGCCGTCGCCTGGCTCCGCGAGCAGCCGACGGTGCTCGCGCCGATCGCGAGTGCGCGGAGCGTCGACCAGCTCGGGCCGCTGCTGGATTCCGTGCGGCTTCAGCTGGGTGCGGACGAGCTTGGGCGGTTGACGGCGATCTGAGGGTTCGGGGGCCGACTGCGGGGACGGCGCGATTCGTGGCCCGGTCGATCAGGGACGGCGAGGGTCCCGGGCGTCTCGTGGCGGCCCTGGCAGGCTGTGGCCGCCACGAGACGCCCGGGACGCGAGCCTTTCGGGGGGAATGGCACGGGTTCGTGACCCGTGGCATCGCGCTGCAAGGGTTGATGTGGCCATGGCGACAC
>DATEDJ010000083.1:0-15200 GCA_035281725.1 Solirubrobacterales bacterium | reverse complement strand
GGGCGGCGCGGGGGTTGGCGCCGGGGGCGCGACGGGCGCGAGCGCTGGTAGTGCCAGCCTCGTCGCCGGCGCGGCGGCGAAAGCCGGGTCGACCGCGGCGCTGGTCAAGTCGGCGATCGGGGTGATCGCGATCGTCGCCGTCGGGGCGGTGGCCGCCGACCGCACGCACCTCGTGCACCTCGGCAGGTCGGGGGGCGACGCCCCGGCGGCACGCTCGGCGAGCGGCCTCGAAGGCTCGCGCTCCCACGCCGCGCCGGCAAGCGATGAGCTGACGCCGCGGACGAGCGAGGCTAGCGCCGCCCGCGACCGACGCCGTGAGCTCACCGCAGCGCGTCCGGCCGACCGAGGAGGGCACCGGAAGTCCGAAGGCGCTCACCACGGCGGTCGCGGGAAGGCCGACCAAGGCGCCGGCGACCAAGGCGCCGCCCTCGTCGCCTCGTCACCCACCGGCGCCTCCAACGGTGAGGCGAACGCCGGTCGCCAAGCGCGCGGCGCCGAACACTCGGCCAGCGCCGCCGGGACCGTCCATCCTCCGCACCCCGCGCATCCAACGCACCCCGCGCATCCGACCCATCCGCCCCGCCGGACCCACCCCGACCATCCGGTGCACCCGGCTCATCCCGCACACCCGGCAAGCCCGGCTCACCCGGAACGCGGCTCCCAGTCGACCAAGCCGACCCACGCCGAAAGCTCCGCCAAGCCCACCACGCCGAAGGAACCGAAGGCCGAACCGGCACCGACGACCGAAGCGCCCGTCACTGAATCCCCCGCGGCGACGACCACCGACACCGCCGCCGGGACGACGCCGAGCGAAACCGCACACGGGCAGGGACACAAGGCCGCCGGCACCGAAGAACCGGCCGGTTAGGCGCCCGGCGCCGCGCCCCCGGGGTCCCCGGCGCGGTATAAGCCGCGCGTGGAATGCGACGTGCTGATCGTCGGTGCCGGGCCGACCGGGCTCACCCTCGCCGCCGAGCTGCGCCGTCGCGACGTCGACTGCCTGCTGATCGACGCGCTCGAGGCCCCGCAGCAGTGGGACCGGGCGACGGTCGTCCACCCGCGCTCGCTGGAGATCTTCGAGGCGCTGGGGATCGTCGACCGCTTCATCGCGGCGGGGACGCCGCAGCGGGCGGCGCGGCTCCACTCGGCCGGCGAGGTGCTGGTCGAGCTCGACTTCAGCCTCTCCGGCGCCCCCTATGCCTACAACCTCGGCCTCTCCGAGGAGGACACCGAGCGCTTCCTCACCGAATACCTGGAGGCGGCGGGCGGGTCGATCGAGCGCTCGACCAAGCTCGTCTCCCTGACCCAGGACGCCGACGGGGTGACCGCGACGGTCGAGCGCGGTGGCCACGAGGAGGAGATCCGCGCCGCCTGGGTGGTCGGCTGCGGCGGCTACCACAGCCCCGTCCGCGAAGCCCTCGGGATCCCGATGGACGGCCATGACATCGAGGAACCCTGGGCGGTCTTCGACGCCTCGCTGGCGGGCCGCGAGGACGACTTCGAGACCACCCTCGTCTACCTGGAGGAGACGATGGTGATCCTCACCCCGCTGCCCGGCCGGCGTTTCCGCGTCTACACGCGGCCCAAGGGCGACGCCGAGGACTTCGTCGCCGCCGCGACCGCGGTGCTGGCGCGCTACCTGCCGGACCAGGAGCTGACCGAGATCGAGAACCCGGCCCGCTTCCGCTGCCACGCCAAGATCGCCTCCCGCTATCGCGGGGGCCGCGCCCTGCTCGCTGGCGACGCTGCCCACGTCTGCTCGCCCTCGCAGGGGCACGGGATGAACACCGGGATCGGCGACGCCGTCAACCTCGCCTGGAAGCTCGCGCTGGTGACCGCAGGCGACGCCGACCCGGCGCTCCTCGACAGCTACGAGGCCGAGCGCCGGCCGGTCGCCGAAGGGGTGATCGCCACCGGTGAGGGGATGGAAGACATGGGCAACTTCGAGGGCGAGGAGGGGAGGGCGGCCCGCGACGCCGAGGTGCGCGCCGCGCTGTCGGACCCCGAAACCGCCCACGCCGAAGCGGTGGCCGAGGCGGAGCTGAACATCGACTACCGCGACTCGCCGATCGTGGTGCGCCGGGACGGCGTGGTGCGCCGGGACGCGGGGGAGGACCCCTCTCTCACGAACAGCGGGGAGGTTCGTTCGGGGTCCTCCCCCGTCTCCCTCGAGCCCGGTGATCGACTCCCGGACCTCGGACCGGTGACTGGCGGGCCAGGAGAGTCGCAGGTGCGGCTTCATCAGCTGGCCCACCGCCCCGGCCACACGCTGCTCGTGATCGCGGTCGGCGACGGGGGGGACGAGCTGCCCCGTCTCTTTGCCGAGCTCGAAGGACTGGTCGCCCGTTCACCGCTCTTCGATGCCGCCTTCGCCCTCGCCACCGCGCCCGACCAGGCCCCGGTCGGCACGATCCACCCCGAGGCCGCCGCCGCGCTCGGCATCAGGTCGCTGGCCGTCCTCGCGATCCGCCCCGATCGCCACGTCGGCCTGATCCGCGAGGGCGGATCGCTCGCCGACGTCGAGGCCTACGCCGCGCTGATCACCGGCAGCTGATCGCGGCGGGCCCGCGGCCGACCGGGCCGGGTGGAGGTCGCCAAGGGACGCGGCCCTCTCGGCGGCGACCCGGGCGGGCTGAGGCCGCCGCCGAGAGGGCCGGGTCCGTGGGGATGTGCATGGGACGCCGGGGAGGCGTCACGGGCACGCGAGGTACGTCACGGAGGCGTGCGGATCGTCGCGGTCCCTCAGGAGTCGAAATCGCGCTGCGTGAGTTGACCCTGCTGTGGCAAGGTCAAATCACGCAGCGGAGTTTTGGTCCCCTATAGGGGACCAAATGTAGGTCACGTCTTCCTGACCGGTGGGATCTCCGGCGCAAGGCGCCCATCCCTGTGCCAATCCACCCGAAAGGCGCGCGTCCCGGGCGTCTCGTGGCGGCCACAGCCTGCCAGGGTCGCCACGAGACGCCCGGGACGCGTGGTCCCCAGCCGACCGGGCCACGAACTCGGGCTTGGATCAGCCGGTCAGCGGTTGAACCAGCGCGCGCGGCGGTCGGCGCCGAACTTTTCCTTCAGCGCCATCTGCTCGGGCGAGGGCGGGTTGAAGACGCCGGTCCGCTCCGGCCCGGAGAGGAAGTCGATGTCGACGCTGCCGATCCGGCCCTCGCCGAACTCGATGTAGCAGGTGCCCTGGCCCAGGTGCCGGGCGGGCTCGCCGCCGCCGGCGACCGCCGCGAGCAGGTGCTGGGCGACGATCCGCGCGGCGCCCTCGGCGAAGACGCCCGCCTTCGGCACTCCGGCGGTGGCGCAGTCGCCGACCGCGTAGACGCCCGGGACCGCGGTCGCCAGGGTCGCCGGATCGACCGGGACGTAGCCGTCCTCGGCGATCCCGCTCTCGATCACCACGTCCGGCGCCCGGTGCTTCGGCACGCCGAGGAAGAGGTCGTAGGGCTGCTCGGAGCCGTCGTCGAGCACCGCCACGTTGCGGGCCGGATCGACGCTCGCGATCCGCCGTCCCGTGATCAGCTCGATCCCGCGCTGCTCGAACTCGCCCTGCAGCGCCGCCGAGGTCTCCGGCGAGGGCGGCACCGGCGAGGGGAGCGGGATCACGAAGGCGATCTCGCAGGCATCGCGGACGCCGCGCCGGCGCAGCTCGTCGTCGAGCAGGAGCGCGCACTCGCTCGGCGCCGGCGGGCACTTGAAGGGAGCCCCGCAGACGCCGATCAGCGCCCGCCCGGCGGAGAAGCTCGGGATCACCTCGGCCAACTTTCGCGCGCCGGCCACCGAGTAGAACTCACTGTCGACCTCGGCCATCCCCGGCGTCGCCGCCAGGTCGTAGTCGGCGCCGAGCGCGATCACCAGGTAATCGGCCTCGTGGTTGCCCGCGTCGGTGGTCACCCGCTTCGCCTCCGGGTCGATCGCGGTCACGGTCTCGCGCAGCAGCCGCACGCCGGGCTTGACGAAGTCGGCGTAGGGGAGGCGGACCTCCTCGAGGGTCCGCCCGCGGAACATCAGGTCGAGCTTCGCGTAGCCGAAGACGAAGGCGTCGCCCTTGTCGATCACGGTCACCTCGTGGCCGTCGCCGAGCTTCTCGGCGAGCTCGGTCGCCAGCTCGAGGCCGCCGAAGCCCGCACCGAGGATGAGGATTCGCGCCATCGGTAAAGGATCCTATTCGGCTGCCCTCCCAGCGTGCGCCGGACCGCCTGGCCCGTCGCTCAAGACCGGCGAGCATTACGCCGATAGGTGCGCAGGTCGCCCCTGCCATGAACCAGTCCCCAGTCGAGTCCCATGCCGGTCGCGGCTCCGCGCTGCCGCCCGACGCCTGGCGCCGCGAGGCGGTGATCGTCATCGACTCCGGCGCCCGGGTGGTCGAGTGGAACGCCGCCGCCAGCCTGATGTTCGGGGTCGGACGCCAGGAGGCGATCGGCCGCCACGTCGGCACGATGATCGTCCCCGCGGCGCGCTGCGACGGTCACCAGGCCCACTGGGACGCGCTGCGCGCCGACGGCGCCCCGGCCGAGTGGAGCTTCGAGGCGCTGACGATGCTGGCCCGCGGCGAAGAGGTCCCGGTCGGCGTGCGGGTCACCCGGATCGGCGCCGAGTCGCCGCACTTCATCCTCTCGGTCCGCGACAAGAGCGGCCGCGAGCCGACCGAGCAGGCCCACCGCCAGCTCCGGACGATCATCGACTCGGCCGAGGACGCGATGGCGACGCTGTCCGTCGACGGCACGGTGACCAGCTGGAACGCCGCCGCCGAACGGCTCTACGGCTGGACCGCGGCGGAGGTCCTCGGCACTCGCCTGCACCCGCGCCTGATCCCCGACGACCGCGCCCACGAGCCGGGCGAATGGCTGATGGCGATCCGCCGCGGCGCGACGATCGAACGGGAGACCTCCCGCCTGCACAAGAACGGCGACCAGATCTGGGTCTACGTCCGCCTGCTGCCGGTCCGTGACGACGCCGGCGGGGTGACCGGGGCGGTGTGGATCGCCCGCGACGTCACTGACCGCCACCGGCTGGAGGAGCGCGAACGCTTCGACGAGGAGGCCCGCCGGCAGGGCAAGGAGATCGCCCGGGCGCTGGCCGAGGACCTCTTCCTCTTCGCCGCCCAGCCGGTCATCGACCTCGCCACCGGCAGCCTCGACCACTACGAGCTGCTGATCCGGATGCGCGGCCTTGACGGCGACCTGGCCCTCCCCGGCAGCTTCCTGCCGCAGGCGGAGCGCTCCGGCCAGATCGTCGAAATCGACTTCTGGGCGATCAAGCACGGCATCCGGTTGGCCGCGCGGGCGCCGGTGGCGATCAACCTCTCGGGCGCCAGCATCGCCCGCGGCGGGCTGATCGAAGAGGTCGAAGAGCGCCTCGGGCACTCCGGCGTCGACCCCGGCCGGGTCACCTTCGAGATCACCGAGACGGCCGCCGCCGAGGACATCGACCGCGCCGCCGAGCTGATCGAGCGGCTCGGTGAGCTCGGCTGCGGGATCGCCCTCGACGACTTCGGCACCGGCTTCGGCACCTTCACCTATCTGCACCGGCTGGCGGTCTCGGAGCTGAAGATCGACCGCGAGTTCGTCAGCCAGGTCCGCGACAGCGCCACCAACCAGCGGGTGGTGCGGACGATGATCGCCGTCGCCAACAACTTCGGTATGCGCACGGTCGCCGAGGGGATCGAGGACCAGGGCACGCTCCGCTCGTTGGTCGAGATGGGCGTCGACCTCGGGCAGGGATTCCTGTTGGGCCGCCCGGCCCTGATCGAGGCGAGCTGGGGGGTCGGGATCGAGCCCGCCTAGGGTGGCTCAGCGGGGGACGATGCGGATGGTCGTCGCCTGGGCGTCGGCGGTGGTGACCGAGTCGACCGGGGCCGAGGGGTACCCGTACTTGTGTTTGTAGGCCGCGTCGATCTCCTCGTCGAGATGGTGGGGGACGTCCTCGAAGGTGACGTCGACGGCGGCGTCGCCCGCCCCGATGCGGCCCTCGTGGCGGCGGCCCGCCGCCCGGTACCACTGGCCGGCGCCGCCGCGCACAGAGCGCACGTAGAGCCCGCCGTCGACCCGCACCGCCCAGATCGTGACCGGCTTGGTCAGGGCGCCGTCCCCGCGCAGTGAGGAGATCTCGATCTCCCTCGGGACGGCGATCTGCTCCAGCTCGGTCGGGTTCCAGTCCGGCATCGTCCTATCTTTACCGCTTCACGCCGCTCAGTTCACACGGTGGGTGAAGGAGCCGGCCATCGCCTCACTTCTACCCGCTGTCCGGCTCAGCAGCGCATTGATGCGGTCCGGCGACGACGGAATTTCGACCGATTCGGCGAGACCTTTACGCCCGCAAAGCGTTAAGTGAACGTGCCCTTTCTCGTCGCCTACGAAGTCGAAGTAGCCCGCTGGGAGCCCCTTGGCGTGATCGAGGTCGACTCCTGGGAGGAAGTCGGGATCGCGATCGCGCGGCTCGAGTGGCACGCGCTGCCCGGCGTCTTCCGCCTGATCGAACTCGAGGGCCCCGACTGGGTCGAGCTCGAGCTGGCCGCCGACGGCGTCGTCGTCGAGCCCTAGTCGGGACCCCTAGGCTGAGGAGGTGTGGGTCCAGCGGACGATCACCTTCGAGCCGCGGGCGCGCGGCATCCACCTGGTCACCCGTGAGGTGCTCGCCGGGCTGCCCGAGCTGGCCGATTTCGAGGTCGGCATCCTACACCTGCTGATCCAGCACACCTCGGCCTCGCTGACCCTCAACGAGAACGCCTCGCCCGAAGTGCGCGCCGACCTCGACTCCTGGCTCGATCGGGCGGTGCCGGAAGGAGCCTCGAACTGGACCCACACGTTGGAGGGCGACGACGACATGCCCGCCCACGTGAAGGCGGCGCTGATGGGACCGTCCCTGACCCTGCCGCTGCGCGGCGGCAGGCCGGCGCTGGGGACCTGGCAGGGGATCTACCTCTGCGAGCACCGCGACCGCGGCGGCCCGCGCTCCGTGGTCGCGACCGCGTTCGGCGAGTAGCCCGGCTTTGCCGGGCTGTGCCCTGGATGGCTGATTCCACGGCACGAGTCTCAGTCGGAGTCCGGGACGCCGTGGATGCCGGGCCGACCCGGGGTCTTCTGGGGTCGGCCCACAACGGGATCTCGTCGTCTGCTGAGTTGACCTGGTCATGGCGGGGACAACTCAGCAAGCGGCCGGCGGGACGTCGTGAGGCTCACCGGTCCGCGGAGAACCGCCCGGCGGCTGATGGGCGGCCTCATGACTGCCAGGGCCGCCCATCAGCCGCGAGGCGCCAGCTTCCCCGTCCACCGGGCCCAGCCCGCCCAGCCCGACGGCGTGGAGTCAATGATCTAAAGAGTCGTCAGCCCCACGCCGGTCAGCAACACCGCTGCGGCGAGCAGTCGCCGGTCGCTGCTCAGCGCCGCCAGGGGCAGCAGCCAGGCGACGTACCAGGGGACGAGAAAGCCGGTGGTGAGGAGGAGGGCGACCGTCGCCCAGCCGGCGCCGCGGATCCAGTCCATCTCCCCGAGCCAGACCCGTCGCAGCAGCCAGGCGACCACCGCGATGAAGACCAGCGTCAGCCCGACCGTGAGCGCTTTCGGCATCGGTTCGATCCCGACCGCGGCGGCGAGGAAGCCGACGATGCTCTGGGCGCCGCCTTCCGCCTGGATCCCCTGGATGGTGGCCGGCAGGTGGAGCGGCGCGGTGCCGAAGAAGGCGAAGGCGAGCGCCGCCACCGCGACCGCGCCCAGCGCCGCCCCGAGCGCCACCCGCAGGCGGGCCGAGCCTTCGCCGCGACAGCGCCCGGCCAGGGCGAAGGGCAGCAGCAGGCCGGCAGTCAGCTTCACCGCGGTGGCGGTGACGATCAGCGCGCCGCCGCGCCGCTCGCGCTCCTGGATCAGCACGTAGAGGCCGGCGGCGAGGATCGCCAGCATCATCAGGTCGTTGTGGCCGCCGCCGACCCCGTAGAGGACGACCACCGGATTGAGGCCGACGAGCACCGCAGCGCGCACCGGCGAGAGGCCGCGCAGGCTCGCCGCCCGCCAGACGAGCAGGATCAGGACCAGGCTGGAGGCGGCGGCGACAGCCTTGTAGGCGAGCACGTTGGCGGCGACGTCGAGCGGCACCAGCAGGTAGCTGAGTGCGGTGAAGAGCGGCCCGTAGGCGCTCGGCGTGGCCAGCCACTGGGCGCCGATCAGCGGCTGGAGGCCCTGCAGGGGGATCGCGTTCGGCCCGTGCAGGTAGGGGTTCGCGTTGTAGACGGCGCCCATCCGCGAGTAGGCGGTGTAGCTGAAGACGTCTGAGGAGAAGAGCGGCGGGGCGAGGAGGACGATCGCGTGCAGGGCGAGGATCGCGATCAGCACCGTGCGCGGGCGCAGGTATTCGGCGGCCCGGGTCGCCACTGCGTAGGAGACGAACATCGCCCCGAAGGCGGCGATCAGGGCGAAGACGCCGAGCTTCAGGCCGGCCCCGGCGAGCGGCCCGGCGAGCGATTCGGGCAGCGGCCGGAGCGAGGTGGGGAGGAGCAGTTCGCTCTGCGTCGCGGAGAGGCAGACGAGCAGGCTGGTGAGGAGGAGGCCGATCAGGCCGATCAGGCCGAGGCGGGCGGAGGGAGCGACGGAGCGGAAGGGTCCGGTCGGGCGGAGGCGGGGCGCTGGTTCGGGAGCGGTGATCGCCACTCCCGAACCATCTACCTAGTGGCTTAACCCCAGATGTGAACTACCTGCAAATTCACAGGATTTACAGGACTTATTCGTTGCAGGAGGCGGCGATTTCTTCGAGCCCTTGGCTTTCCTTTTCGAAGACCATCGCTTCCGCTTCTTCTTCAGACATTTCTTCGACGCCTTCGGCGACGCAGGGCGCCAGTTCGGCGTTGGCGCCTCCTTCTTCCTTCAGCCTTCCTTCGATCGCGGAGGCGATGCCGGCGGGGTCGTACTTGATGAAGCCCATGAAGCCGTCCAGCTTCCAGTCGCCTTCTTCCTTTTCCATCGCGACGGCGATGGTTTGGCCGTTCAGGGGGCTGCCTTCGATCGCGACTATGGCGGCGGCTCCCGTGCCTTCGACTTCGATGTTCGAGACCGTCACCGATTCAGCCTGTTCGCCGCCGTCTTCGGCTTCTTCTTCACAGACCTTCAGCGCGGCTTCGCCGGTTTTACCGGTTTCGGTTTCGTTGAAGTATGCGGTCTGAACTTCGGTGCACTTCGAAGGGTCGGAGCTGGTCGCGGCGGTTTCGATCGCTTCTTCGATCGCCGTTTCGTCGTCGCTTCCGCCACTGGACGAGCTGGAGCCGCCGCCGCACGCCGTCAGGGCGAGGGCCGAAGCGAGCAGCACCAAGGGCAGGATAAGCAGGGATTTCTTCACGGATTCCTTTCAGAGAGGCGCCCGATTTGCGCGCCGTGACTGGTTGGTCAGCCACTTATCGCCCAATTCGCCAGAAGCTTGAACATTGCTAAGCGGGTAGCTGAGGGAAATGCAGGCCGCACGGTCGATCGCCGCGCGGACCCGTCAGGCGCCGGGGCCGTACCATCCGCGCCGTGACCTACTCATTAGTCGCCTTCGATCCGGACACCGGGGAGTGCGGTGTCGCCGTCCAGTCGCACTGGTTCTCGGTCGGCACGCTCGTCACCTGGGGCGCCCCGGGGGTCGGTGCGGTGGCGACCCAGGCCAACGTCGAGGTCGCCTACGGGCCGCGCGGGCTGGCGCGGATGGGCGACGGCGCCTCGGCGCCGGAGGCGCTGGTCGAGCTGGTCGCCGCCGACGAGATGGCGGCGGTGCGGCAGGTGGCGATGGTCGACGCCCACGGCGGGGTCGGCGCCCACACCGGGGCCGACTGCATGTCCTTCTGCGGGCAGGATCTGGGGCACCATCACTCGGCGCAGGGGAACCTGATGGCGAGCGACCGGGTCTGGGGGGCGATGTCGGAGGCGTTCCTGGCGGGCGACGGGACACCGTTGCCGACACGGCTGCTCGACGCGCTCGACGCCGCCGAGGTGGAGGGCGGGGACGTCCGCGGGCGCCAGTCGGCGGCGATCCTGGTCGTGCCGAGCGAGGGCGAGCCATGGGAGCGGGTGGTCGAGCTGCGGGTCGAGGACCATCCCGAGCCGCTGGTCGAGCTGCGCCGCCTGGTCGGGCTGAAAGCCGCTTACGTACGGACCGCTGAGGGCGACGATCTGCAGGGGCGCGGCGACATGGCGGGCGCCGCGGTCAAGTACATCGAGGCATGGGAAATGAGGCCGGAGCTCGAGGAGCTCGGCTTCTGGGCGGCGCTCTCGTTGATCCAGCTGGGCGACACGGAGCGCGGCCTGCCGCTGTTGCGCCAGACGGTCGCCGCCAACCACGGCTGGGGACAGCTGCTCGGCATGCTCACCGAGAGCGAAGCTCCGGCGGCACCGGAGGCCCGGCGCCTGCTGGCCGGCGACTAGCTCGCCGGCGGGGTCGGCCCCACGTAAGAGGCGCGCGGGCGGAAGCGCAGCCGATACTCGTACTCCTCCAGTGCGTGGGCGATGATCCCGGCGATCCGGGCGAAGGTGAAGATCGTCGGCGGGGATCCGTCGCGAAGCCCGTGCGCCTTGACCAGCGCCGCGAGCGCGAAGTCGACGTTCGGCGCCGGCAGCCCCCGCTCGGCGGCGGCCGCGAGCAGTGCCTCCGCCGCCGCGCCCGTAGAGCTTTGTAACCCAGGGGGTGACAAAGGTCTACGGGTCGGGAGGCCGAGGAGGCTGAGGAGATGATCGGCGCGGGGATCGCGGTCGCGGTAGACGCGGTGGCCGAAGCCGGGCACGCCGCCAGCTTCGATGCGGGCGTCGAGCCTCGCGCCGGGATCGGCGCCCGCGGCGACCTCGTCCAGCAATGCTTCGACCGCAAGCCCGGTGCTGCCATGGAGTGCGCCGCCGAGCGGCCCGAGCCCGGCGAGGATCACCCGGTAGGGCCCGGCCCAGGCCGAGGCGGCGACGCGGGCGGCGAACGTCGACGCCGCCAGTTCGTGGTCGGCGAGCAGGATCAGCGCCGCGTTCAGCGCCGCGACCTGCTCCGGCCGCGGCCTGGCGTCACGATCCGCGAGCGCCACCCAGAGTCGCGCGGCGATGCCCGCCGACCCACCCCTACCCGCGGTCGTCCTTTCCGGCGCGCCCCCGTCTGCGGTCGTCCTAACCGGCGCCATAGGTGGCTTAGGACGACCGCCCTCCGCCGGGGGTTGGTTAAGACGACCGCGGGCGAGGGCGGCGAGGGTGGCGGCGAAGACTTCGGCGCCGGCGCGGCGGACCGCGTCGGCGGTGCGATCGTCGCGCTCCGGGTCGCGGGCGGCCAGGGTCGCGACCACGGCCGCGATGCGCTCGGCGGCCGGGGCCTCCGGCCCGAGCGCATCGCCCAGAGCCTCGATCGCCGCGGTGCGCTCGTCGTCCAACCCCCACGGCGTCGGCGGCGCCCCGTCCCAGAGCAGCGCCACGACTTCCTCGAAGCTGCGGAACCGCGCCAGCTCGATCGCGTCCCGGCCTCGGTATGACAGCCGCCCCTCCGGCTCGAGCAGGGTCAGCTCCGTCTCGACCACGACCTCCAGGGCGCTGGAGCGGTCCGGCCGGCGCGCCCGCACTGCCAGGCGCTCGACCTCCTCGGGGTCGAACTCGGAATGGTGCGGGCCGCTCGCCGGATGCCGCTCGAGCAGGCCGCGGCTGACGTAAGCGTAGACCGTCTCCCGCTTGACGCCGAGCCGCCGCGCGACCTCCTCGGTGCTCAGCCTCTCCGTCGCCTCGCTCACGCCGTCAATGCTGACAGCGGCCGCGCTCCCGGGCCGACGTAGAGCGCCGCCGGGCGGATCAGCCGGCCGGTCCGCTTCTGCTCGAGGATGTGCGCCGACCAGCCCGCCGTCCGGGCGCAGACGAAGAGTGGGGTGAAGAGCGTCTGCGGCACCGCCGCGTGCTCGAGCACCACCGCCGACCAGAACTCGACGTTGGTGGCGAGGACGCGGTCGGGCTTGTGTTCGGCGAGCGCGGCGAGGGCGGCGCGCTCCACCTCGCGGGCGAGGTCGAGGCGGGGCGAGCGCAGCCGTTCGGCGAGGCGTCGGAGGACGCGGGCGCGGGGGTCCTCGGCGCGGTAGATGCGGTGGCCGAAGCCCATGATCCGTTCGCCGCGACCGAGCAGGTCGCGGACGTGGGCATCGGCATTGCCGCGCGCTTCGACCTCGTCGAACATGCGCTGGACGCGGGCCGGGGCGCCGCCGTGGAGCGGCCCGGAGAGGGCCCCGACCGCGGCCGAGAGCGCCGCTGCCACGTCGGCGCCGGTCGAGGCGACGACGCGGGCGGTGAAGGTGGAGGCGTTCATGCCGTGCTCGGCGGCGGTGATCCAGTAGGCGTCGATCGCGGCGACCGCCTCCGGGTCGGCCTCGCCGCGCCAGCGCAGGAGGAAGCGCTCGGCGAGCGTCCGTCCCTCGTCGATCCGGGATTGGGGGATGGGGGCGACGCCGCCACCGCGGGCGGACTGGGCGACGAAGGAGAGGGTGGTCGAGGCGGTGCGGGCGAGCTGGTCGCGGGCGACCTCCGGGCTGACGTCGACGAGCTGGTCGAAGCCCCACTCGGGGGCGAGCGCGGCGATCGCCGACTGTACGTCGACCCGGGTGTCGCCGGTGCGGTAGCCGAGCGGGTGGGTGCCCGCGGGCGCCAGCGGCCGGTCGGGGCGGTCGTCGACGAGGAGCCCCCAGACGCCCTCGAAGGGGAGCGTCCCGACCAGGTCTTCGATGTCGACGCCGCGATACCGCAGCGCCCCGCCCTCCCGGTCCGGCTCCGCGATCTCCGTGGCGAACGCCAGCACTCCCTCCAGCCCGTCGCGCACTTCGTCAATAGTCGCCATCGCGTCCTCCTCTTGTCGGTTTTCGTCGTCAGCGATGCTGCGGCGATAGGTGACCCCGATCAACATTGATCACGATCAACCCCTAGCGTCGGTTGGGGCGAGATGGGGATGACCCCGAACGAACCTCCCTGCTGTTGTGAGAGAGGGTCATCCCCAGCTCGCCCACGCATGGCCCGCGCTAGGGTCGAGAGCATGAGCTCGCAAAGCCAGATCGGGGTCACCGGCCTCGCCGTGATGGGGGCCAATCTGGCCCGCAACATCGGCCGCAACGGCTGGTCGGTCGCCGTCCATAACCGCAGCCCGGAGAAAACCCGCCAGTTCATGGCCGACTACGCCGAGGAGGCCGACTTCACCGGCACCGAGACGAGCGAGGAGTTCGTCGCCGCCCTGGAGCGCCCGCGGAAGATCATCATCATGGTCAAAGCCGGGGCGCCGGTCGACGCGGTGATCGAGGAGTTGGCGCCGCTGCTCGACGACGGCGACATCCTGATAGACGCCGGCAACTCGCACTTCCCGGACACCAAGAGGCGGACCGCCGAATGCGAGGAGCGCGGGCTGCGCTTCCTCGGGATCGGGGTCAGCGGCGGCGAGGAGGGCGCGCTGCTGGGGCCGAGCGTCATGCCCGGCGGCACCCGCGAGGCCTACGCCGAGGTCGAGCCGATCCTGACCAAGATCGCCGCCCAGGTCGACGGCACCCCATGCTGCACCTACGTCGGGCCGGACGGCGCCGGCCACTACGTAAAGATGGTCCACAACGGGATCGAGTACGCCGACATCCAGCTGATCGCCGAGGCCTACGACCTGATGCGGAACGTGGCCGGGCTCGAGGTGCCGGAGATCGCGCAGACCTTCGAAGCGTGGAACGAGGGCGACCTCGAATCGTTCCTGATCGAGATCACCGCCAAGGTCCTCGGCAAGCAGGACCCGCAGGGCGACGGGCCGCTGATCGACAAGATCGTCGACCAGGCCGAGCAGAAAGGCACTGGGCGGTGGACCTCGGAGGACGCGCTCGAGCAGGGCGTGCCGCTGACCGCGATCACCGAGGCCGTCTTCGCCCGCACCCTGTCCTCGCTGAAAGACGAGCGGGCCGCCGCCGCGAAGGTGCTGGCCGGGCCGGAGCCCGCGCAGACCGAGGACCGGCGGGAGCTCGTCGACGACATCCAGCACGCCCTCTACGCGAGCAAGGTGGTCGCCTACGCGCAGGGCTTCCAGCAGATGGCGGCGGCCTCGCGCGCGAACGAGTGGGACCTCGACCTGGGGGCGATGGCGACGATCTGGCGTGGTGGCTGCATCATCCGCGCCCGCTTCCTCAACCGGATCAAGGACGCCTACGACGAGGGCGACGTCGTCAACCTCCTGACCGTGCCCTACTTCCGCGACGCGGTCGCCTCCGGGGAGCAGGCCTGGCGACGGGTGATCGCCGCGGCGGTCGAGCAGGGCGTCGCCGTCCCCGCCTTCACCTCCTCGCTCGCCTACTACGACGGGTACCGGCGCGAGCACGGGCCGGCCGGGCTGATCCAGGGCCTGCGCGATTACTTCGGCGCCCACACCTACCGGCGCGCCGACGTCGAGGGCTCCTACCACGTGCGCTGGCCGCAGGACGGGGCCGAGGTCCGCACCGATGCCTGACGGCTTCGCGATCGTCAGCGCCGACGACGTCGAGAACCCCTATGACGGGACCGATGTTCCCGGCGAGTTCCGCCGCCTCACCGAGGCGCTCGGCGCCGAGCAGGTCGCGGTGACGCTGATCCGGGTGCCGCCGCACTCGGACTTCGAACGGGGCACCGGCCACACCCACTCGGAGGTCGAGGAGCTCTACATCGTCGCCAAGGGGACGATCACCTTCCGCTGCCACGAGCACATCGAGAAGGTGACCGCGCCCGCGGTGGTGCGCGTCTCGGCAGGGACGCCGCGCTCGCATCGCAACGAGGGCGACGAGCCGGTCGAGATCTGGGCCGTCTCCGTGGCCGGCCACCAGGACGCGACCAAGATCGACGACTTCTGGGAGGCGTCACCGGACGCGAGGCAGAGGCGGTAGGCGGAAAGGGACGCGGCCCTCTCGGAGGCGGCCCGGGCAGGCTGAGGCCGCCTCCGAGATGGCCGGGCTCGTGGGGAGAGGCGGAGGGTGCGGGTCCCGTGCGGGTCTCGGGGGAGGGACGTGCGGGAGACGACGGGAACGTCACGTTTCCCAAGGAGAGGCGTCACGTCTGTCACAGGCCCGTTCAGTGCGTTCGCACTAATCCCCGCATAGCGGGGATTAGTGCGAACGCACCGGGGTCGGCGGCGTGGACCTGTGACGTCTCCCCCCGCAAGCGCACGGAGCCTGCGCACTTCCCGCCGGAAGCCTCACGTCCTGGGCGTCTCGTGGCGGCCACAGCCTGCCCGGGTCGCCACGAGACGCC
>DATEDJ010000082.1:0-2657 GCA_035281725.1 Solirubrobacterales bacterium | reverse complement strand
GCGTCGCAGGTTGGAGATGAAGACGTCGATCGTGTTCGTCGCGGCCATCGGGTCGTAGCCCCAGACTTCGTCGAGCAGGCGCTCGCGGGAGACGACCAGGCGCTCGTTGCGCATCAGGAACTCGAGCAGCTCGAACTCGCGGTTGGTGAGCTCGATTTCGCGGTCGCCGCGGTGGACCTCGCGGGTGTCGGGGTTCAGCTGCAGGTCGCCGACCTCGAGCGAGGCGGCGCCGCGCGGCGGCCGGCGGCGGAGCAGGGCGCGGATTCGGGCCAGCAGCTCTTTGCGCTCGAACGGCTTGACCAGATAGTCGTCGGCGCCGCTGTCGAGGCCGGTGACCCGGTCCTCGGTCTCGGCGCGCGCGGTCAGCATCAAGATCGGCACGTCGCCCTCCTGGCGGAGGCGGCGGCAGACCTCGATCCCGTCGAGGCCGGGGAGGCCGAGGTCGAGCACGACCAGGTCGGGGACGAACCCGACCGCCATATCGAGGGCCTCGACGCCGTCGGCCGAGGTGCGGACCTCGTAGCCCTCGTTGCGCAGGGAACGGCGCAGGACGTCGGCGATATCGGCGTCGTCCTCGACGACGAGGACACGACCGCCTTGCTGGACCTCGGGATCGGTGCTGAGCATGAAGCCGATCTTAAAGGCGATTTCGCGCGCTATGCGGTGGTTTTATGCCGAATTTAGAGCGGGTTTGCCCTCCGAACGGAATCCCGCACAGGGGATATCGAAGCGATGTCGAAATCGGACGCGTGTTCGTTCGACAGAAGCGCTCCCCTGGCCGTAAACCCAAAGGCAAAGCAAAAGCCAAACCGAAAGGTCGCAAAGTCGCGAAATCGCGCGGTGGATTCAGGCTGTTCGACGGCCTCGAGCAGCGCCACCTCGACCTGATCGGCCTCTTCCTCGTCGCGGCGGGGGTCTACCTGGTGTTCGTGCTCTTCTTCGGTTGGGAAGGCGGCAAGGTCGGCTACGGGATCGAAACCGGGCTGGTCTACCTCTTCGGCACCTTCGGGGCGCGCATCTTCGCCCTGCTGATGCTGGTGGCGGGGGGGATGCTCCTCACCGGCACCTCGGTCTCGGCACTGGCGCGCGGGATCGGCCACGGGCTCAAGGTCGTCTTCTTCGGCGGCATGAAAGGGAGCGAAGCGACCGCCCGCACGGTCCGCCAGGGCTCGGAGGAATGGCGCCAACGCCGCTCCGAGCGGACCGCAGAGACGAAAGCCGCGAAAACGGACGTCATGCAGGACTACCCGGAGGACGACGACGTCGAGCCGACCGTGGCGCTCGCCCACAACGACGACGACATCTTCGCCCCGGGCCTCTTCAACTTCGAGGAGGACGAGCCCGAGACGGCCGAAACCCAGGTGGTCGCCGCCGACCCCGAGCCGGAGCCCGAGGTCGTCGAGCCCGAGCCACCTCAGCGGGAACTGGCGCCCGCACCAGAAGAAGCCGACGCCCCCGCGCCGACCCCGATGGGCAACCTCCGCGGCGTCACCACCTCGGAGGAGATCGACTACAGACTTCCCTCCCCCCGCGTGCTCGAGCGCGGCAAAGGCGACAAAGGCCCCGATCCGCGCGACCAGCAGGCGACCGGTCGCAAGCTGATCGAGACGCTCGGCCATTTCGGGGTCGAGGCGAAGATCGTCGGCGTCGTCAGCGGCCCGCACGTCTCCCTATACGAACTGCGGCTCGCGCCCGGCATCAAAGTCAAGAAAGTCACCGAGCTGGCGAACGACCTCGCCTACGCGCTCGCCTCGACCGACATCCGCATCCTCGCGCCGATCCCCGGCAAGCAGGCGGTCGGGGTCGAGGTCCCGAACGCGAAGCGGCACATGGTGCGCCTCGGCGACATCTACGCGGGCCGCCCGGCGAAGGCCTCGCCGCTGGTCGCCTGGCTCGGCAAGGGGATCGACGGCAACGCGGTCTGGACCGACATCGCGAAGATGCCGCACGTCCTCGTCGCCGGCACCACCGGCTCGGGCAAGAGCGCCTGCGTCAACGCGATGCTCTCCTCGATCCTGATGGCGTCCTCGCCGAACGAGGTGCGCCTGGTGCTGGTCGACCCCAAGCAGGTGGAGCTGAACCACTACGAGCACGTCCCGCACCTCTTGACCCCGGTGGTGACCTCGCCGCGGCTGGCCGCCAACGTGCTCGCCAACCTGATCACCGAGATGGAGACCCGCTACGGGGTGATGTCGCAGGCCCGCGCCCGCAACCTCGAGGAGCTGAACCGGATCCGCCGCAAAGCCGGCGAGGCGACGCTGCCGCACATCCTCTGCGTGATCGACGAGCTCGCGGACCTGATGATGGTCGCCCCGGCCGAAGTCGAGGACTCGATCATCAGGCTCGCCCAGAAGTCCCGCGCCACCGGCATCCACCTGGTGCTGGCGACGCAGCGCCCCTCGACCGACATCATCACCGGCACGATCAAGGTGAACATCCCCTCGCGGATCGCCTTCGCGGTGTCCTCGCAGACCGACTCGCGGGTGATCCTCGACCAGGGCGGCGCCGAGTCGCTGCTCGGCCAGGGGGACATGCTCTTCCGCGGTGCCGGGACCTCGAAGCTGGCCCGCGTCCAGGGGGCGTTCATCACCGAGGACGAGATCTTCGCGATCACCGACCACTGGGCAAAGCAGGGCGAACCGGAGTTCGAGGAGGAG
>DATEDJ010000081.1:0-8149 GCA_035281725.1 Solirubrobacterales bacterium | reverse complement strand
GGCCGCGAACGCGTCCTCCTCGCACTCGAACACCCGCGCGGGGCCCTCCTGCTTCAGCCGCCCCTTCCCTGACAGCTTGACGACGCAGCCCTCCGGGGCGAGGTTGCCGCGCAGGATCGCGAGGCCGCCTTCGGGCTTCAGCGGCGCGTCGACCGGCAGCACCACCTCCTGGCCCGGCGCCTCGGTGGCCGCTTCGGCGACCTCACCGATCGTTTGGCCGGTGACCGTGATCTGGTCGCGATGCAGGAGCCCGGCGGCGTCGAGCCGTTGGAGGATCACCGGCACGCCGCCCGCCGCATAGAGGTCGGTGGCGACGAAGCGGCCGCCCGGTTTGAGGCTGGCCCAGAGCGGCGTCGCGCGGGAGATCCGCTCGAAGTCGTCCATCGTCAGCTCGATGCCGAGCTCGTGGGCGAGCGCGATCAGGTGCAGCACCGCGTTGGTCGAGCCACCCGAGGCGCAGACGCAGGCGATCGCGTTTTCGAGCGACTCCCTGGTGATGACCTTGCTCGGCGTGATGTCTTCGGCGAGGACCCGGATCACCAGCTCGCCGACTTTCTCGGCGACGGTCGGCTTGTCATCGCCTTCGGCCGGGACCATCGCCGAGCCGCCGGCACTGATCCCCAGCGCCTCGAAGGCGCAGGCCATCGTGTTGGCGGTGAACTGGCCCCCGCAGGCGCCGGCGCCGGGGCTGGCGACGCCCTCCAGCTCGTTCAGTTCCTCGTCGGTCATCTCGCCCGCGTTGTGGGCGCCGATCGCCTCGAAGATGTCGAGGATGGTGACGTCGCGGCCGTGCCAGTGGCCGGGGGCGATCGAGCCGCCGTAGAGCAGCACCGAGGGCACGTCGAGGCGAGCCAGCGCCATCGCGCAGCCGGGGATCGTCTTGTCGCAGGCGCAGAGGGCGACGATTGCATCGAATTGGTAGCCGCGGGCCATCAGCTCGATCGAGTCGGCGATCACCTCGCGGCTGATCAGCGAGGCCTTCATCCCCTGGGTGCCCATCGTCACCCCGTCGGAGACGGCGACGGTGTTGAACTCCATCGGCGTGCCGCCGGCCGCGCGGACGCCCTCTTTGATGTGCTCGGCGAGGGCGCGCAGGTGGAAGTTGCAGGGCATCGCCTCGGTCCAGGTGTTGGCGATCCCGACCGTCGGGCGCGAGAGGGCGTCGTCGTCGAACCCGATCCCCTTCATGTAGGCGCGCGCGTGGGCGCGGTCGGGGCCGTCGAAGACGTTGGCCGAGCGGGGGCGTGGGAGGCTGGTCGCGGCGGTCCGATCAATCGTCATGAAAGGAAACTTACTGGCGAGGCTCCGCGGTCGATCCGGCAAGGACGCAAGGAGGCCAGCTAGTTGAACTACCTGGCCTCCTGAGGACGCCGCCGGTCGGCCGCGGAGGCCGCCAGGTCGAAGACGTCGACCGGGCCGGCGCCCTTGCCCAGCCCATCGAGACCGGCACCGACCGCAAGCGAGGCGAGCTGGCGCGCCGCGGCGGCGGCCTGCAGCGGCTCGGCGCCGCGGGCGAGGAAAGCGGCGATCGAGGAGGAGTGCGTGCAGCCAGAGCCGTGGGCGGCCTCGCCGGGGTGGCGCTCGCCGGGGATCTCGACCGGTTCGTCGCCGTCGAAGAAGAGGTCGACCAGCGCCGCCGAGTGGCCGCCGGTGACCACCACCGCGGCGGGGCCGAGCACCTGCACGGCGCGGGCGAGGTCTTCCTGCGATGCGTCGTCGCCGAGGCCGGAGAGAACGCGCGCCTCGGGGATGTTCGGCGTCGCGATCGTGACCAGCGGCAGGAGCTTCTCGACCAGCGTGTCGCAGGCATCGTCGTCGAGGAGGCGGGCGCCGGACTCGGCGACCATTACCGGGTCGAGCACGACGGGGGCTTCGCCGATGTAGACGAGCGCCTCGACCACCGCCTCGACCGTCGCCGCGTTGCCGAGCATCCCGATCTTCACCGCGTCGACGCCGATGTCCTCGGCGACCGCACGCACCTGGGCGATGATCATCTCGGGCGGGATCATCTCCACCGCCTCGACGCCGACCGTGTTCTGCGCGGTCAGCGCCGTGATCGCCGTCATCCCATGGACACCACAGCGCGCGAACGCCTTCAGGTCGGCCTGGATGCCCGCGCCGCCGCCCGAGTCCGAGCCGGCGATCGAGAGCACCGCGGGTACCGGTTTATCCGTCATCCATGGAGCCTAGATGAGCAAGCGGAGAACACGGGTCTAGCGCTCGGCCGGCCGCGCCGGCGGGATGAGGAGGGTGCGGGTGAAGGTGCCGACAGGCGTTGGCGCGAGATAGCCGAGGAGCTCGAGCCGAGCGAGCGCCGCCGACGCGCGGGCGGCGGGAAGCTCGAGGGCGGCGGCAACCGCGTCGGCGGTCGGCGTGGTCGCGCCGACCGCGGCGCCGTCGGCTCGCCCTCCTCCCTCGATCGCCGCCAACACCGCGGCCAGCTCCGGGTCGAGTACCGGACCGAACCGCTGGAGGCGGGTGGCGCCGGCGCCGAGCAGGGCGTCGAGGACATCCTGGCCGTCGCGGACGACGCAGGCGCCGCCCGCCAGCAGCTCGTTCGGCCCGGCCGAGGCTCGCGAGGTGACCGGGCCCGGGACGGCGCCGAGGTCGCGGCCCAGGTCGGCGGCGAGGTCGGCGGTGATCAACGAGCCCGACCGAGCCGCCGCCTCGACCACCACGGTCATCCCGGCAAGCGCCGCCATTACCCGGTTCCTTGCCGGGAAGCTCCACCTCCACGGCGTCGAGCCCGGCGGCAGCTCGGAGATCACCGCGCCGGTCTCGACGACCTGACGCCAGAGCGAGCGGTGTGCGGCCGGGTAGGAGGTGTCCGGACCGCAACCTAGGACCGCCACCGTGCGCCGGCCGGCGTCGAGCGCACCGCGGTGCGCGCAAGCGTCGATGCCGAAGGCGAGGCCGCTGACCACGACCAGCCCCGCCGTGCCCACCTCCTTCCCCAGCTCCCGCGCGACCTCGCGACCGTAGGAGGTCGCCCGCCTCGAGCCGACGATCGTCACCGCCGCCTGCGGCTCCAGGTCGCAGAGCAGCGCGCGGTCGCCACGGCCGATCAACGCCCAGGGCGCGTCGGCCGCATCGCGCAGGCCGGGCGGGTAACGATCGTCGTGCCGGCAGATCGACCAGCACTCGGTCGCCTCGAGGCGCCCCCACAGGCCCGCCTCGTCGAGTGCCTCGACCTCGCCGAGGAACCGTCCCGCGGCGTTCGGCGCGACCACCTCGATCAGATCCTCATTGCCGAGCCGCAGCAGTTCCGGCGAGCGTTTCCCGATCGACCCGGTCGCCGTCCTCTCGATGTAAGGGCCGAGCAGCGCCAGGAGCCAGGACCGGCGCAGGCACTCGACGCAGGCGGACACCTCAGACACGGTCCCTCCGGCGCAGCTGGAGTGCCTGGGCCATCTCCTCTTCGCCGATCCGCCCGGTCCCGGCGAGGTCGGCCACCGTGCGGGCGAGTCGCAGGGCGCGGTCGTGGGCGCGACCGCTGAGCCGGCGCCGCGCGTAGAGATCGGCAAGCAGTGCGGCGGCGGCCGGGTCGATGTCGCAGCCGCGAACCTCGGCCGGGGTCATCTCGGCGTTACAGCGCCCCGGCCCCAGCCGCGCTTCCTGACGCTCCCGCGCCGCGCAGACCCGGTCGCGGACCGCCGCCGAGGGCTCCCCCGGCTCGCCTCCGATCTCCGCCGCCGACGGCTGCGCCACCGCCGCCAAGAGGTCGATCCGGTCGGCCAGCGCCCCGCTCAATTTCCCTTGGTAGCGCTGCACCTGGGCGGCGAGGCAGGTGCAGGCGGGGTCGTCCTCACCGCGCCCGCATGGGCACGGGTTCGAGGCGGCGACCAGCATGAACCGACAGGGCAGACGCCTTCTCCCTCCCACCCTCGCGATCGCCACCTCACCGGTCTCGAGCGGCGCCCGCAACGCCTCCAGCACGTCACGGCGGAACTCGCAGAGCTCATCCAAGAACAGACATCCTCGATGCGCCAGGGTGATCTCGCCCGGCCGGGGCGGAGTGCCTCCCCCGATCAGCCCGGCCGCGCTGATCGTGTGGTGCGGCGCACGGAACGGCCGCCCGGCCGGGAGCCCGCCGCCAAGCCGCCCGGTGGCGCTCGCAATCCTCGCCACCTCGAGCATCTCCTCCGTGCCGAGCGGCGGCAGGATCGAGGGCAGGCGACTCGCCGCCAGTGACTTCCCGGCCCCAGGCGGCCCGACCATGAGCAGCGAGTGACCTCCGGCCGCAGCCACTTCGAGCGCGTGGCGCAGGTGCGGTTGGCCCCGCAGGTCGGCGAGGTCCGGCGCGCCGGCCGCCGGCCCGGTCCGCAGCGGCAGCGGCGACGGTTCCCTCTCCCCCGCCGCCAGCGCCGGCAGCCCGGCGACACTCGCCAGCGGCACCACCTCGACGCCGCCCGCCAGCGCCGCCTCCGGCCCGTTCTCGGCCGGCACGACGACCGCCTCCGCCCCGCTCTCCCGCGCCGCCTCGGCGATCGCCAGCGCCCCGTTGATCGGCCGCACCTGACCGTCGAGCGCCACCTCGCCGGCGAGCGCCACCCGCTCCATCGCCGGCCAGTCGAGCTGGCCCGAGGCGCTCAACAGAGCCGCGGCGATCGCCAGGTCCATCCCCGGCCCCGCCTTGCGCAGGCTCGCAGGAGCCAGGTTGACGACGATCCGCTGCAGCGGAAACTCGAAGCCGCAGTTGACCAGCGCGGCGCGGACCCGCTCGCGAGCCTCCCGCACCGCAGCATCCGGTAGACCGACGATCGCGAAACCGGGCAGGCCCCGGTGGACGTCGACCTCGACCCGCACGGGCCGGGCCGAGATGCCGTCGAGGGTGAAGGTGTGGGCGGTGGCGAGCACGACGACGACGCTAGGTCGAGGAACCACACGCGTGGCACGCAGAAAGCAAATCTTCGGCGCCGTCTCTGTGCCAATTGGGTGACGCCCGCCCAAAACGGCGCCCCGGTGGGCGATGGTCCCCGCCATGACCATCACCCGCCTCCGTACCGGCCGCATCGCCGAGGCGCGCGCCGCCGAACACCTCGCCTCGCTCGGCTACGAGATCCTCGCCCGCAACGCCCGCACCAAATACGGGGAGCTCGACCTGGTCGCCCTCGACCGCCCGGCCCTCGTCTTCGTCGAGGTGAAGGCGGTCCGCGCCGGGAGCAAGGTCGGCCCCGAGCGTCCGGTCCTCTGGGTCACCCCCCGCAAGCAGCTCCAGGTTCGTCGCCTGGCCGCGGCCTGGATGGCCGAGCGGCGCGCCGCGGGCTCAACCCCGCGCTACGCCGAGATCCGCTTCGACGCCGTCGGCGTCGTCCTCGACCGCGCCGACGGCGTCGTCGACCTCGAGCACATCCCCAATGCCTTCTAGCTCCTCCAGCTCCTCCAGCATGTCGTCGTCGACCAACTCGCCCTCGAAGCCGCCGTCGAGGCCCAACTGGGTGTACGCGACGCTGGCGAAGGAACGGCGGTGAAGCGGTGAGATGCCCAGCTTGTCGATCGCGGCGCGGTGCTCGGGGGTCGAGTAGCCGACGTGCTCGTCGAAGCCCCAGCCGGGGTGGCGCTCGGCGGCCTCATGCATGTAGCGGTCGCGGGTCACCTTGGCCAGGACGGAGGCAGCGGCGATCGCAGCGCTGGTGCGGTCGCCGCCGACGACGCGACGGTGCGGAACCTCGCAGCGGGGCAGCCGGAAGCCGTCGACCAGGCAGATCGCCTCCGGGCCGGGCTCGAGGCGGGCCAAGGCGTCGCCGAGCGCTTCGCAGTTGGTCACGTGGAGGCCGCGACGGTCGATGCCGGGCGCCGAGCGGATCACGATCGCCGCCCGCGTCGCCGCCCGCAGCACGCACGGGTACATCTCGAGGCGCGCCTGCTCGGTCATCTGCTTCGAGTCGTGGAGGCCGCCGAGGATGCGGCGGTCGCTGATCGAGAGCCGCTCGTAATCGAAGAGGACCGCGGCCGCGACCAACGGCCCGGCAAGGCAGCCGCGCCCCGCCTCGTCGGTCCCGGCGACGAAGCGGTGGGCCAGCCCGCGATCGAAGTCGAAGAGCCGCTGGCTGCGCCGCAGGCGGCGTTTGTGCAGCTTGCCGGTCACCGGGCGCCTGCGCCCGCGGAGCTAGAGGATGCCGATTCGATCAGGGGGCCAGTAGGTCGCGAAGGCCTCGCCGATGATCCACGACTTGGGGACCGGTCCCCAGTAGCGGCTGTCGTCGCTTTCGCCACGGTTGTCCCCCATCATGAAGAAGTAGCCGGGCGGGATCTTGATCGTCTTTGGCAAATTGCACTCATAACCACCCCCACAGGGGTTGATGTAGGGCTCGTCGGTCTTCTCCACCCCGTTCACGACCGGGTGCCCGTCTTTGATCGAGAGCGTGTCGCCGCCGACCGCGACGATCCGCTTGATGAAGGTCTGGCTCGACTCCTGCGGGGTCGGTTTCGGGCAGGGCTCGCCCGTTTCGAGCGGCTGCTGGTTCTTCACCAGCACCCCGCATTCGCTGCTCGACTCCGCCCCCGCGGGCGGGTGGAAGACGACGATGTCGCCGATGCTCGGTTCGTGCAGGTGGTAGATGAAGCGGTTGACGAGGACCCGCTGGCCGACGTCGAGCGTCGGCTCCATCGACCCGGAGGGGATCTGGTACGGCTTCACCAGCCACGCCTGGATCGCCAAGGCCAGGCCCAGGGCCAAGGCGACGATCACCACGAGCTCGATCAGCCCGCCCGCTTTGGACTTCGGTTTCGGGATCCTGAAATTCACCGCGCGCGATTCTCCACGGAAAAGGCGAAGAACGCCTAAAGGGTGCCGATCCGGTCAGGCGGCCAGTAGGTGAAGAACGCTTCGCCGATCAGCCATTCCTTCGGCACCGGCCCCCAATAACGGCTGTCGTCGCTGGCCCCGCGGTTGTCGCCCATCATGAAGAAGTAGCCCTTCGGGATCGTGATCGTCTTCGGCATATTGCAGACCGTGGCGGACCCACACGGGCGGATGTAGGGCTCGTCGGTCTTCTCCACCCCGTTCACGACCGGGTGCCCGTCTTTGATCGAGAGCGTGTCGCCGCCGACCGCGACGATCCGCTTGATGAAGTTCTGGCTCGACTCCTGCGGGGTCGGCTTCGGGCAGGGCTCACGCGTCGACACCTGGACCCCGCATTCGGTCGCCGACTCGGCCCCCGCCGGCGGGTGGAAGACGACGATGTCGCCGATCTGCGGTTCGTCCAAGTGGTAGATGAAGCGGTTGACGAGGACCCGCTGGCCAACGTCGAGCGTCGGTTCCATCGAGCCCGAGGGGATCTGGTAGGGCTTCACCACCCAGGCCTGCAGTGCCAGCGCCAGCCCGAGGGCAAGCGCGACGATGACGACCAACTCGATCAGGCCGCCCGCTTTGCTCTTCGGCTTGGGCAGCGAAAGTTTCAGCCCGCGGAGTCCTCGTCGGAGTCACCGGATTTGTCCGGCTCCTCGTCCTCGGGCTCCTCGGGTGCATCGGCGGCCTCCGCCTCCGCGGCGGGAGCCCCCTCACTGGCCTCAGCCTCGGGCGCGTCCTCGGTGGCCTCCGCCTCGGGGGCGGCGTCTGCCTCAGGCGCCTCGGCGGCAGCCTCCGCCTCCGGCGCCTCGGCCTGCTCGGCCTCGGTCGGGCCAGCCTCCGGCACGGCCTCCTCCTGGCTCACGCCCTCGGCGTCGACCGCGGTCGACTCCTCGGCGGCGGGCGGCGCGCTCGACACCATCTCCTCGTCGATGCCCCAACGCCGCTCGGCGACCCGGGCCGCCTTGCCGATCCGGCCGCGCAGGTAGTAGAGCTTGGCCCGTCGCACGTCACCGCGCGCCGCGACCTCGAGTTTCTCGATCTTCGGCGAGTGGAGCGGGAACGTCCGCTCGACCCCGACGCCGAAGGACTGCTTGCGCACGGTGAAGGTCTCGCGCGCGCCGGAGCCCTGCCGGCGCAGCACCACGCCCTCGAATACCTGGGTCCGTTTGCGCGAACCCTCGATCACCTGGAAGTGGACGCGGACGCGATCGCCGGGATCGAAGGGCGGCAGGCCCTTCTTCAGCTGGTCGCGCTCGATGCTGTCGATGACTGAGCTCATTGCGAAAGTTCTCGGTTCGTCGGGATTCTGGCGAAGAAAAACCGCCCAGCCCCGGTTGGGATCCACGCGGTCGCGGA
>DATEDJ010000080.1:0-5966 GCA_035281725.1 Solirubrobacterales bacterium | reverse complement strand
CTGCCAGGCACCGCTCAACAAACTCAAGCACTTAAACCAGACAGAAACAACGACCTTCGAAAGGGCAAACGGAAGAGATGGCCAAGGAGAAATTCGAGCGCGATAAGCCGCATGTGAACGTCGGCACCATCGGTCACATCGACCATGGCAAGACGACGCTGACGGCCGCGATCACCAAAACCCTCTCGACCGTGGGCGGTGCCGAGGCGCAGTCGTTCGAGGAGATCGACAACGCGCCGGAGGAGAAGGAACGCGGCATCACGATCGCGACCTCCCACGTCGAGTACCAGACCGAGAACCGCCACTACGCGCACGTCGACTGCCCCGGGCACGCCGACTACGTGAAGAACATGATCACCGGCGCCGCGCAGATGGACGGCGCGATCCTGGTCGTGTCCGCCGCCGACGGCGTCATGCCGCAGACCCGCGAGCACATCCTGCTCGCCCGTCAGGTGAACGTGCCGCACGTGGTCGTCTTCCTCAACAAGATCGACCAGGTCGACGACGACGAACTCGTCGAGCTCGTCGAAGAGGAGGTCAAAGACCTGCTCAACGAGTACGACTTCCCGGGCGAAGAGACGCCGATCATCAAAGGCTCGGCGCTGAAGGCGCTGGAAGGCGACGAGGAGGCCCAGAAAGCGGTCTTCGAGCTGGCCGCGGCGCTCGACTCCTACATCCCGGAGCCGGTCCGCGAGCTCGACAAGCCGTTCCTGATGCCGATCGAGGACATCTTCTCGATCACCGGCCGCGGCACCGTCGCGACCGGCCGGATCGAGCAGGGCATCGTCAACACCGGCGACGAGGTCGAAATCGTCGGCATCCACCCGGAGACGAGCAAAACCACCGTCACCGGCGTCGAGATGTTCCGCAAGATCCTCGATGAGGGTCAGGCCGGCGACAACATCGGCGCGCTGCTCCGCGGCACCAAGCGCGAGGAGATCGAGCGTGGCCAGGTTCTCTGCAAACCGGGTTCGATCACCCCGCACACCAAGTTCAAAGCCGAGGTCTACTGCCTGAAGAAGGAGGAGGGTGGTCGCCACACTCCGTTCTTCTCCGGCTACCGTCCTCAGTTCTACTTCCGCACCACCGACGTGACGGGCATCGCCAACCTCCCCGAGGGGACGGAGATGGTGATGCCGGGTGACAACGTCGAGATGACGATCGAGCTGATCCAGCCGATCGCCATGGATCAGGGTCTGCGGTTCGCCATCCGCGAGGGTGGCCGCACCGTCGGCTCGGGGGTCGTCTCCGAGGTCATCGAGTAACCAATCCCCCAGCAGTGCCAGGGGCGGGGCCGTGACGCCCGCCCCGACCGCCCTCCGGGGCGGACAACCGCAAAGACATACGACCGGGGCGGCGCCCCAAACACAAGGGGCCCCGCCCTCTTTGCGCCCTAAGACGAAGAAGAGAGAGATTTCCAAGTGGCAGCCATAGCGGCACAGAAAATTCGAATCAGGCTGAAGGCCTACGACCATGACGCGATCGATCGTGCTGCGCGCGAGATCGTCGAGACGGCCGAGCGCACCGGCGCCACCGTGTCCGGTCCCGTGCCCCTGCCCACCGAGAAAAACGTCTACTGCGTGATCCGGTCGCCGTTCAAGGACAAGGACTCGCGCGAGCACTTCGAGATCCGCACCCACAAGCGGCTGATCGACATCCTCCAGCCGTCGCCGAAAACCGTCGACTCGCTGCAGCGGCTCGACTCGCTCCCCGCCGGCGTCGACATCGAGATCAGGTTGTAAGGGCGACGATGGCGGCGATCCTCGGCAAGAAGCTCGGCATGACCCAGGTCTTCCAGGAGGACGGCACCCTGGTGCCCGTCACCGTGATCGAAGCCGGTCCCTGCAAGGTGACCGCGGTCCGCGAGGACGAGCGCGACGGCTACTCCGCCGTGCAGCTCGCCTTCGGCGAGGTCAAGCAGGGCAAGCTCTCGAAGCCCGAGGAAGGGCACCTGAAAAAGGCGGGCGCGCCGCCGCTCCGCCACCTGGTCGAGTTCCGCGACGAGGACCTCGGCGCCGAGGAGGGCCCGAAGATCGGTGACGACGTCACGGTCGAGGGATTCGAGGCGGGCCAGAAGGTGAAAGTCGCCGGGATCACGATCGGCAAGGGCTTCCAGGGCGGGATCAAGCGCCACAACTTCAGCCGCGGTCCGGTCACCCACGGCTCCCACAACGTCCGCGCCCCGGGCTCGATCGGCGCCAGCGCCTTCCCCGCCCGGGTCTTCAAAGGGATGCGGATGCCGGGCCAGATGGGCAACAAGCGCCGCACCCAGCGCGGCCTTGAAATCGCCTCGATCGACGCCGACCGCAACCTGCTCCTGATCAAAGGCTCCGTCCCCGGCGCCAAGAACTCGATCGTCGAGGTTCGCACCGATGGCTAGCAAAGCTGCCGTGCTCGGCAAGACCACCAAAACCGATCTTCCGGACGCGCTCTTCGCCGAGCCGTTCCACCAGTCGCTGGTCCACGAGGCCGCCCGTGCCGACCTCGCCTCGCGGCGTCGCGGCACCGCCTCGACCCTGACCCGCGGCGAGGTCGCCTTCACCACCGCCAAGGCCTGGCGGCAGAAGGGCACCGGCCGCGCCCGCGTCGGCTCGCTCGGCGTGCCGAACCGCTTCGGCGGCGGTGTCGCCTTCGGCCCGAAGCCGCGCCACTACACGGTCAAGGTGAACCGCAAAGCCCGCCGCCGGGCGATGCGCTCGGCCCTCTCGGTCCATGCCGAGCGCGGCTCGGTCGCCGTCCTCGACGCGGGCGGCTTTGAGACCCCGTCGACGAAATCGGCCGCCCAGGCGTTGGCCAAATGGGGTGCCAAGAGCCCGACCCTCGTCATCCTCACCGCCGAGGAGACCGGCGCGATGAAGAGCTTCCGCAACATCCCCCGCACGACCGTGCTCGAGGTCGGCGCGACCGGCGTCGCCGACGTGATCGGCGCCGCCGCGATCGTGATCTCCGAGACCGCCTTGAAGTCGCTCGAAGAGCGCCTCGGCGCGGCAGGGGCCAAAGAGGAGGCGGCTGCCTGATGGACGCCCGCACGATCCTCATCCGCCCGGTGATCTCGGAGAAGAGCTACGCCTTGATCGCCGAGGGCAAGTACACCTTCCGGGTCGACGACCGCGCCCACAAGACCCAGATCGCGCAGGCGGTCGAAGAGGTCTTCAGCGTGAACGTCGCCGCGGTCCGGACCGCCAAGGTGCGGTCGAAGCCGAAGCGTCGCGGCCTGACCAAAGGGCGCACCCGCGCCTGGAAGAAGGCCGTCGTGCAGCTCGCGCCGGGCGAGCGGATCGAGTTGTTCGAAGGCGGACAGACCGCCTAGGGATGGAGCTTTAGAGATGCCGAACCGCAAAACGAAACCGACCAGCCCGGGCCGCCGCTTCGCGACCTACCCACTGCGCGAGCAGGTGACTGCCTCCGAGCCGGAACGAAAGCTGACCGAAGGCTTGAAAAAGTCCGGCGGCCGCAACTCGAACGGGCGGATCACCGCCCGTCACCGCGGCGGTGGCGCCAAGCGGCGCTACCGGAAGATCGACTTCAAGCGGCTGAAGGACGGCGTCCCGGCCAAGGTCGCGACGATCGAGTACGACCCCAACCGGTCGTGCTACATCGCCCTGCTCCACTACGCCGACGGGCACAAGGACTACATCCTCGCCCCGGCGGCGCTGAAAGTGGGGGACTCGGTGAAATCCGGTCCTGAGGCCGATATCAAACCGGGCCACGCGATGGCGCTGGGCCAGATGCCGACCGGCACGATCGTCCATAACGTCGAGATGATCCCGGGCCAGGGCGGCAAGATGGGCCGCTCCGCCGGCACCGCGATCCAGCTGGTGGCGAAGGAGGGCGACATGGTCACCCTGCGCCTGCCGAGCACCGAGATGCGGATGGTCCGCGCCGAGTGCCGCGGCTCGATCGGGGTTCTCTCGAACGCCGAGCACCAGAACATGAAGGTCGGCAAGGCCGGACGCAGCCGCCACAAGGGCAAGCGCCCGCAGAGTCGCGGCATCGCGATGAACCCGGTCGACCACCCGCACGGCGGCGGCGAGGCCCACCACACCACCGGTGGCCACCCGGTCACCCCGTGGGGCAAGCCCACGCTCGGCTACCGGACCCGCAAGAAGGGCAAGCAGTCCGACCGTTACATCGTCCGCGGCCGACGTCGCGGCAAGAAGAAGGGCGGTCGTTAGCGATGGGTAGGTCGACGAAAAAGGGCCCGTGGGTCGAAGAGCGCCTGATGGCGAAGATCAACGCGATGAACGAGGCCGGCAAAAAACAGATGTTCAAAACCTGGTCGCGGACCTCGACGATCTTCCCCGAGATGGTCGGCCACACGATCGCCGTCCACGACGGCAAAAAACACGTGCCGGTCTTCATCTCCGAGTCGATGGTCGGGCACAAGCTGGGCGAGTTCGCCCCGACCCGCACCTTCCGCTCGCACGGCGGTCGCGACTAAGCACCTGGACTGACTGATGGCAGACGAGAAAGACAACAAAGAGAAAAAAGACTCGAAAGAGTCGAAAGGCGCCGAGGCCAAAGCCGAGAAACCGGCGAAAAAACCCGCTGCCAAAAAAGAGTCGAAACCGGCTGCCAAAAAAGAGGCGGAGAAAAAAGACTCCGGCGACGAGAAACCGGCGAAAAAAGAGCCGAAAAAAGCAGCTTCCAAAAAAGCTGAGCCAAAAGCCGACAAAAATGCGGCCAAAGGCAAAGAGGACAAAGGCGAGAAATCCGCCAAACCGCGCCGTCGCGCCAAAAAAGCCGACGCCAAAGCGGAGGAGAAAAAACCCGCCCCGTCGCGTCGGCGTCGCTCGCGCGACTCCGAGGAGCTGCCCGTCGTCCGCGCGTCCGCCAAATACGTCCGCGTCGCCCCGCGCAAGGCGCGCCTGGTCGCCGACCAGGTCCGCGGCCTGCATATCGAGCAGGCCCGCGCGCTGCTCGCCTTCTCGCCCCGCGGCGCCGCCCGCGACATCCAAAAGCTGATCGACTCGGCGGCGGCGAACGCCGAGAACAACCACGACCTGATCGGTGACGAGATGAAGATCACCTCGATCACGGTCGACGAAGGACCGACCCTGCGCCGCTTCCGCCCGCGGGCGCTCGGTCGGGCCACCCCGATCAACAAGCGGACCAGCCACATCGCCGTGGCGCTGACCCCCGTCGAAGACTAGGACTGATAACGCTATGGGACAGAAGATCCACCCCGAGGGTTTCCGGGTCGGCTACATCCACGACTGGAAGTCGAACTGGTTCGAGGAGAAAAACTTCGCCGACGTTCTCCAGGAAGACCTGCAGATCCGGGACCACATCGAAAACAAGCTTTCGCACGCCGGCCTCTCGAAGATCACGATCGAGCGCCGCGGCGAGGTCGCGGTCGACATCCATACCGCCCGGCCGGGCATCGTGATCGGCAAATCGGGCTCCGAAGTCGACGCGCTGCGCAAAGAGCTGCACAAGCTCACCGGCAGCCCGGTGAAAGTGAACATCCGCGAGGTCAAACGCCCCGAGCTCGACGCCAAACTGGTCGCCCAGTCGATCGCCGAGCAGCTGCAGAACCGGGTCGCCTTCCGGCGGGCGATGAAACGCGCGCTGACCTCGGCGATGCGCTCCGGCGCCAAAGGCGTGAAGGTCCAGGTCTCCGGCCGCCTCGGCGGTGCCGAGATGGCGCGGACCGAAAGCTACTCCGACGGTCGCGTGCCGCTGCACACGCTGCGCGCCGACATCGACTACGGCTTCTTCGAGGCCCGCACGACGACCGGCCGGATCGGCGTCAAATGCTGGATCAACAAGGGCGAAGTCATGCCCGAGGGCTTCCGTTCCGACATCATCAACCCCGACGAGGCGGCGCCCAGCCGTGGCGGCGGACGCGATCGCGACCGTGATCGCGGCGGCCGTGGGGACCGTGACCGCGGCGGTCGTGGCCCGGGCGGCGGTCGTGGGCCCGGTCGCGGCGGCCCCGGCGGGCGCAACGACGGCGGTCGTGG
>DATEDJ010000079.1:0-8075 GCA_035281725.1 Solirubrobacterales bacterium | reverse complement strand
GGGGGTGCGGACTTCCGAGGGGCGCCCGTGAGGAAGCGGGGCCCTTCTGGCGCAGGGACGTGCGCCTTCGGGCTCCTACATAGGCCCCGGACACGCGCTGCAAGCCCTGATGTGGCCATAGCAACATCAGGGCTTGCAGCGCGGGATCGACCTCCCGGGACGCGCACCGAAGTGTGTCCCCCTCCCGAAATGGACCGTCCCGGGCGTCTCGGAGGCGGCCTCAGCCTGCCCGGGTCGCCTCCGAGACGCCCGGGCCTACCGTCCCCGGCCGCCCCGCCCCGAATCGCCCCGTCCCCAGCCGCACCGGCCCGGGCCACCCGTCCCCGGCCGCCCCGCCCCCGAATCACGCCGTCCCCATCCGACCTACCTCGCCCGGCGGGTTTGAGCTACGGCGAGGTCCAGCCGTCGTCGATATGGGGCAGGAGGTAGGTGCGCAGGTCTGCGTCGGTGCCGGGGACCGGGTTCCCGTTCACGATTTCTCCCGGTTCGTCGTAGTGCGTGCCATCGCGTTCGATCAGTTCGAGCGGGAAGCCCGCGGCTTTCACCGCGTTGGTCTCGCTCTGAACTCCGGCGAGCGCATAGGTGGTGTCCTGGCGGTGGGCGAGGTGGACGATGTGGAACTTCGTCGTCGCCGCGGCGAGCGATTCGGCTTGGGTCGATTCGGTATCGCGGAAGGGCGAGCTGTTCTCGATCAGCAGGCCGGCGAAGGTCGAGGAGTGGCGGAAGCCGGTCCGATAGGCGAGGTCGCCACCGGAGGAGTAGCCGCCGAGGATCACCCGATGCGTGTTGACGTTGAGGTGGGTCTCGACGTCGGCCAGCGCCTGTAGGACTTTCGTTTCGTCGACGCTCGGCGTCCAGCATTCGTTGCCCGGTTCTTCGCGGCCGATCAGGGTGAGCGAGATCCAGTCCTGCGCTTTTCCTTCGGTGGCGGGACTAACCGTGCTGACGTCGTAGAAGCTTTCGCCGAAGCAGCCGTGCAGCCAGATCAGCAGCGGTGCTGGCGTGGCGGCGTTGTAGGAGCTCGGGACGAGGACCCAATATTCGACCCCGCACCCGGCATGCTGGACCGGTTCGTCGGCGACGTAGTTGATCGCAGCTGAGGGGATGGGGCAGAGCGTCGGTGGGGCGGGCGGCTGTGGCGTCGGAGGGCTTGGAGTCGGCACCGTCGGCGCGTTCGGCGCGACGGCCTTCTTCGGCCGCGGCCCGGCGCCGCCGTGGGCCGTGAGCGTGCCGATCTTCACGCACTGGCCGGCGCAGGCGAGGATCGACCACCCCGGCTGCGCTTTGCCGGGGACCGTCGCCTTGACCTTGACCTGTCGCTTGTCCCCGGGCGCGAGCGCGGGAACCGAGGCGCGCTGGGCCGTCAGCCTGGTCGGCTTCTTCCCGGTGCTGACGAGCTTCACGGTGGCGGTCAGCGCCGCCGCTTTCGCGGTGCCGGTGTTCTGCACCGTGAACGCGCCCTGCAGCCGGCCGCCGCTCGCGTGGGCCGCGCCTTTGATCGCCAGATGCGGGCCCGAATTGGCCGCGACGGCTCCGCTGGTCACCACCAGGACGAGCGAGGCGAGAACCGCGAGAGCGAGGGCAAGGCGCCGCACAGAGGGCACCTTAATGGTCAGGAGTGGTGCTGGTGGCGTGGTTTCTTACGCCCGAGGAGCGCGAGTTCGCGGCTGACCGGCACCGAGCCGGTGCTCTGCGCTTCGATCACCAGCGTCAGATGCTGCTTGTGGGGCAGCTTCGCCAGGCGTTGCAGCGTCGGCTTCGACAAGGTCAGGTAGGCGCGGCCGATCGCGCCGGGCTGGATCGTGGCGGTCGCCGCCGGGGCTGCCGGCTTGCCGCGGATCGAGCCGGTCACCGTGACGCTGGCCTGGGCGCTCGCGCCGAGTTTGACCGCGACCGTGTTGCCTTCCAGCCTCGCCGAGCTGATCTTCAGCGTCGCCGGCGTCGGTGGGTTGTTCACGCCGGAACCGCCCCCGCCGGGCACCGGCGCGTTCGTCGGGCAGGGGCCTTGGACGGCCTTGTCCGTCGGGCACTGGTCCTGGGTCTCGTCCCCGTAGCCGTCGCCATCGGCGTCGGGCTCGACCGTCACCCTGAGGGCGATCGCCACGATGAACGATTCGCTGTCCTGCGTGCCCGAGCCGTTCAGGGGAATGTCTTCGGACCGGTTCTTGGTCTTGTCGGCTTCGGTGAGCCCAGGAACCATGGTGCAGTAGGGAACGTGGCCGGACGTCACCGCGGCGCCGAAGATGGCGCCCGCCGGCACCGGGATTCGGGTCGTAAATTCGCTCGTCCCGGATGTTACGATCGACTCGAGCCCGCTTTCACCGATGGCTTCGAACGAGGAGGAGCTCAGCGGCCGGAGGACCTTCAGCTTCTCTTCGATTCCGCCCTGGCCCGCGGTGTGCACGGCCCACTTGGTGACGACCCCCGGTGCGCTCGTCGCCACCGCCTGCCCGCTGCTGCGTCCGACCTGCACCATGAAGCGGTTGGGGGAGGGGTTCGTGCTGTTCGCCGTGCATTCGCTGCCGAACTGCACCGCCGCCGAGGCGCCCGCGGGCAGCAGGCAGAGCACCGCGGCGACGAGGACGGCCGCCGGCGCGAACAGCTTGAACGAGGCTTGCGCGCTCCCCAGCACGCCCGCGAAGATAGTGAACCGACGAGATCCTGTCGAGCAGGCTAAGCCATCGCTTCGGCGCGCGCGTCGAGCGAGCGCCAGGCCTCGGTCGCGTCGACCAGGCCGATCACCAGGCTGCGGTCGCCGGCGGCGAGCTCGATCGTCGTGCCGCCGACCTCGCCGATCACCAGCGCGCCGAGGTCCTCCAGCTCGGCCCGGCCGCCGCTGAGAACGAAGCCGCCCGCGCCCTCGCCGAAGAGCGCCTCCTCGGGCGAGCAGCCGCGCTCGCGCAGGTCCTGCAGGTCGGCGCGACAACCGAGGCCGGAGGCAATCGCCGACTCGGCCAGCGCGCAGGCGAGGCCGCCGTCGGAGACATCGTGGGCGGAGGCGACGCGGCCCGCGCGGACGGCTTCGCGCACCTCTTCGCAGGCGGCGGCGACCGCGGCAATGTCGGGTTCCGGCAGGCCGGCCGCCAATTCGCCGCGCTGCTTCGCCAGCTCGGAGCCGTGCAGGGTGGGGGAGAAGGGGCCGAGCAGGGCGATCGCGTCGCCCGCCTTGGCGAAGCCCATCGGCGCGGTCCGCTCGGGGTCGGGCAGTTCGCCGACCATCGCCACCACCGGAGTCGGGTAGATCGGCCCGTCAGGCCCCTCGTTGTAGAGGGAGACGTTGCCGCCCACCACCGGCACCTCGAGCTCCTCGCAGACGGCGGCAAGCCCGCTGATCGCGCGGTCGAGCTGCCAGGCGGCGACCGGTTTCTCCGGGTTGCCGAAGTTCAGGCAGTTGGTCAGGCCGAGCGGCTCGGCTCCGACGCAGGCGAGGTTCTGGGCGCACTCGAGCACCGCCTCGACCGTGCCGTTGAACGGCTCGCAGGCGACCCGCCGGCCGTTGCCGTCGATCGAGACCGCGATCGCGTTGCCCGACTCGGGCAGCTGCAGGACCGCCGCGTCGGCGCTCTCCGGGCGGCGCACCGTGCGCGAGCCGACGATCGAGTCGTACTGGCGGAAGATCCACTTCTTCGAGGCGATGCTCGGGGCGGAGAGCAGCGCCAGCAGGGTCGCCGCGGAGTCGGCGCTCGGCGCCAGCGTCTCGCGGTTGCCGTAGATCCACTTCGCGGGCGCCTCGGGCTCGAGGTCATAGAGCGGGCAGCCGTCGACCAGCGCCTCGACCGGCATGTCGCCGACGACCTCGCCGCCCTTGAGGATGCGGATGTAGCCGCTGTCGGTGACGATCCCGATCTCCGCCGACCCGGTCTGCCACTTGTCGCAGATCGCCCGCACCGCGTCGACCCGGCTCGGCTCGACCACCGCCAGCATCCGCTCCTGGGACTCCGAGACCATGATCTCGAAGGGCTCCATGTCGGCCTCGCGCAGCGGCACCTTGGCGACATCGATGTCGATTCCGACCCCGCCCGCCGAGGCCATCTCGCCCGCCGAGGAGGTGAGGCCGGCGGCGCCGAGGTCCTGCAGCGAGACCAGCAGCCCCTTCTCCAGCAGCTCGAGGCAGCACTCGAGCACCTTCGACTCCTCGAAGGGATCGCCGATCTGCACGGTCGGGCGCTTCGAGTCGTCGCCCTCGCCGAGCTCGGCCGAGGCGAGCACGCTCGCCCCGCCGATCCCGTCGCGTCCGGTCGAGGCGCCCATCAGCACCACCGCATTGCCGACCCCGGCGGCCGCCGCGCGCACCATCTCCTCGGTTTTGGCGAAGCCGATGCACATCGCGTTGACCAGGCAGTTGTGCTCGTAGGGCTCCTCGAAGTAGATCTCGCCGCCGACCGTCGGCACGCCGATCGAGTTGCCGTAGTGGCCGATCCCGCGCACCGCGCCGTCGAGCAGGTGGCGCGAGCGGACCGAGTCGAGCTCGCCGAAGCGGAGGCTGTCGAGGACGGCGATCGGCCGGGCGCCGATCGCGAAGACGTCGCGCAGGATCCCGCCGACCCCGGTCGCCGCCCCCTGGAAGGGCTCGACCGCGCTCGGATGGTTGTGGGACTCGACCTTGAAGGCGACCGCGTAGCCCAGGCCGACGTCGACGGCGCCGGCGTTCTCGCCCGGTCCCATGACGACCCGCGGCCCCTCGGTCGGCAGCCGGCGCAGCAGCTTGCGCGAGTGCTTGTAGGCGCAGTGCTCGGACCAGAGCAGGCTGAACATCGCCAGCTCGACCGCGTTCGGCTCGCGCCCCAGCTGCTCCAGGATCAGCTCGTACTCGGAGTCGGTGAGGCCGAGTTCGCGGTGGCGCCCCTTTTTGTCAGCTTCCATACGACGATTATCGCGACAAGCTCCGGCGTTCATCGCGCGGGGAACGCGACCATGCGGATACCAAACCGTTCGACTTGTGGCGCCACACGCGCGTGTATCGGGGCCACGATGCTCCGCATGCGCCAACGCCAGCTCGAACTGAGTGTCGCCGGACGGCCTGGAAAGATCCGGAACTCGATGGAGAGTGCCACCGCGACCGAGTCGATTGCCAGTCCCGACCTTTCCAAGGTCGTCATCGCGCATGACCCGCATGACTCCAGCGAATGGCAAGGAGTCTTTGGAAGAGAGGCCCGCGATTCGGCGATCCTGCTAGGCGACGCGCTCGCCATTCTGAAAAAGATTCCGACCGGCTCGTTCCAGTCGACGATCACGTCGCCGCCGTACTGGTCTCTCCGTGACTACGGGATCGAGGGGCAGATCGGCGCGGAGAACTCGGTGGAAGCCTACATTTCAAATCTGGTCGAGCTATTCGACGAAGTCCGTAGGGTGACCCGGGACGATGGAACTCTCTGGCTGAACATAGGGGACTCGTATACCTCAGGAGGCCGTACCTGGCGGGCGCCCGATAAGAAGAATCCAATTCGAGCGATGGACACCAGGCCACCTACCCCGCCGGGCCTGAAGCCGAAGGATCTGATCGGGGTACCGTGGCGGCTGGCCTTCGCGCTGCAAGAAGCCGGCTGGTACCTGCGCTCGGACTTGATCTGGCACAAGCCGAACTGCCAGCCAGAGTCGGTGAAGGACCGTCCCACCCGCGCGCACGAGTACCTCTTCCTTTTCAGCAAGAGCGAGCGATACAAGTACGACGCCGAAGCGGTCCGAGGTCCCAACGAGCGTAACCTTCGGACTGTCTGGGAGGTCAGGACCCGGCCCTATCGGGAGGCGCATTTCGCGACCTTCCCAGTCGAGTTGATCAGCCCAGCAGTGCTTCTCAGCACGTCCGATCAGGATCTCATCCTCGATCCGTTCCTCGGCTCCGGCACGACTGGTCTCGTCGCGCTGCGCGCCCAAAGGAGGTTCGTGGGGATGGAGATAAACCCCGATTACGTCGCCATCGCCGAAAATCGCCTGAACCTTGTCGACGAGGGAGCCTGATCATCCAGGTTCCTGCGCCAAGTCGCCAGATCGGGTTCCACGAGCTGCTGGTGGCGGCCCGCAAAACCGTCCTCATCGAAGCGCTCCGAGAGGCCGTCGGCGAAGTGGCACCAGCGGCGATCAAGGAAGAGATCAGCAGCATCGTCCCGGAGGCTGCGCAACAATTGCTGGCACAGGCCGGTATCCGCGACGAGGATGTATTCCCGGTCCCGTCGATTCTCCGTAAGAGGCCGACCTTGATCGGCTACTACCGACTCCTCCTGGGCTCCTCGCAGAAGCAGTTCTATTCATCCGGTTCGGGCCTGGGCATCTTCAAATCAATGGAGACGCAGGGAAACCTCAGCGGCCGCGCGGATCAGCAGCTCGAAGATTTCTGCAAGGCCATGACCCTGGCGTTGGCTGACCTAATCGACCAGATCTCCCCTCGTGTGACGCAGAGAGATGTAGAGCAGTTGCCGCTTCTCACCCTCGGATCGCAGTTTCAAGGATCGAACAACAATCGCATCGGCAAAGCCGCAACCGAAGAGGTCTTCCTCGCCATCCACGAGATCGTCGCCGAGCACATCTCAAAGGAGAGTTCAGGGACGATCGTGGTGAAAAACGCTGCCGGTCGGGACGTCAGGATCCGATTGGCAGCCGACCCGGATGTCCGGTTCGAGGAGGAGTTCGGCGCGGAATTGCGTCCTGGGTTGGCGATCGAGATAAAGGGCGGGACCGACCGAAGCAACGCGCACAACCGAGCGGGCGAGGCGGAGAAGTCCCACCAGAAAGCGAAGGCGCTCGGATACCCGGAATGCTGGACGGTGATCGCGACCAAGGGCCTCGACGTCGATGTCTTGAAGAGCGATTCGCCCACGACGAATCTGTGGTTCGACGCGACCCAGATTCTCGCCCGTGAAGGGGAGGATTGGGTGAGATTCCAAACTCGACTGGTCGGGATCGTCGGAATACCGGGCTAGGTGGCGACAGCGCTCACGCGGCGAAGCCTTCCAGCGCTTCGAAGACCTTGCGCCCGTCGGTCGAGCCGGTCAGCGGATCGACCGCGTGCTCGGGATGGGGCATCAGCCCGACCACGTTGCCGCGCTCGTTGCGCACCCCGGCGATGTCGCGGACCGAGCCGTTGGCGTTGTGACCGTCAGCGTAGCGGTAGGCGATCTGGCCACCTGCCTCGAGCCGGTCGAGCATCTCCTCCGGCGCGTAATAGCGCCCTTCGCCGTGCTTGATCGGGATCGAGAGCGCCTTGCCCTCGTCGTCGAGCAGGTCGACCTGCTTGCAGATGAAGCGCAGCTCCTCGTTGCGCAGCAGGGCGCCGGGGAGGAGGCCCGCCTCGCAGAGCACCTGGAAGCCGTTGCAGATCCCCAGCACCGGCCCGCCCGCCGCGGCCAGTTCGGCGACCGCCTCCATCGCCGGGGAGAAGCGGGCGATCGCCCCGGCGCGCAGGTAGTCGCCGTAGGAGAAGCCGCCCGGGACGACGATCCCGTCGACGCCGCCGAGGTCGCGGTCTTCGTGCCAGATCAGCCGCGCCTCGCCGCCGACCGCTTCGCAGGCGTGCAGCGCGTCCCGCTCGTCACAGGAACCGGGGAACTGGAGGACGCCCCAGATCACAGGGGCTGGATCTCGTAGTCCTCGATCAGGGGGTTGGCGAGCAGCTTCTCGCAGAGCTCGCCCAGCCGCTCGCTGTCCTCGGCCTCGAGCTCGACCATGCGGCCGACCCGCACGTGCTCGATCCCCTCGAAGCCGAGCGCCGGCAGCGCCCGCTCGACCGCCTTGCCCTGGGGGTCGAGAATCCCCTCCTTGGGCCGGATCAGGACTCGGGCCCGCGGCACTAGAAGGAGCGCTCCGTGACGCGCTCGTAGGCCTCGACGTATTTGGCCCGCGTCTGCTCGACCACGTCCGGCGGCAGCTCCGGCCCCGGCGGCTTCTTGTCCCAGCCCTGCTCGGTGGCCCAGTCGCGCACGTACTGCTTGTCGAAGGAGGGGGGCGTCCTGCCCGGCTCGTAGCTGTCGGCCGGCCAGAAGCGGGAGGAGTCCGGCGTGAGGGCCTCGTCGCCGAGGACCAGCCGGCCGTCGCGATCCACGCCGAACTCGAACTTGGTGTCCGCGATGATGATGCCGCGG
>DATEDJ010000078.1:0-49087 GCA_035281725.1 Solirubrobacterales bacterium | reverse complement strand
GCCGCGGACGGAGTCGTTCGGAACTCGCCTTCGCTTCGATCACCTCACCCGTGGCGAGGTGCGCTCTCTATCGGTGGGCCACGGGCGCGAGCTCACGTTCCACGACCCTGCACGGCTCCCGCGTCCGGCCGACCATCTTTCGCCCTCGCTAACAGGCCGATCTTCTCGCTGCAAACTTGCCGATCATGATGTCTGGGTCCGACGCGCTCAGGAGGCCGATGTCGGCGACGTGGATCGCTTCATGGCCCGAGCTATTCAAGCGTTATCCAACCTTAGGCGAGAGGTTGGCTTCGAAGCGAAGCCTCACGACGAGGCTGCTATTTGGAGCTCTCTCTCTTGGGCGTCGGTCGCCACGTACTCCAACGCGGCGAGCACATCGTCGCGCTCGAGGTAGGGATAGTCGGCCAAGACCTCGTCGACGCTCGCGCCAGCCGCGAGTTGACCGAGAACGGCGCTGACGGTCACGCGGGTATCGCGGATGCAGGGAAGCCCTCGCATCCGGTTTGGGTCCACGGTGATTCGGTCCAGCGCCATGAATCAAGAGTAGCCGAGCGGGGGCCGGGAAATTGCCAAACGCAAGCTGCGTCATCCGAGCCTCCGCTTTCGCGACCTGAGGCTCGGGATTTCGCGGTCGCTTCTTTCCCTTTGCCTTTCCCTTGAAGCAATCGGGTGCCGCATTCGGCTTGTTAGGGCGGCGCCTCTCGTCGAGTCACCGGTCTCCAAAACCGGCGATTCCAGGTTCGAGTCCTGGCTGCCCCGTCTCGGCAAACCCAGTGCTAGAGCCAAATCGCTGGCTTAACGCAGGGGCTAAAGCGCTCCGGTTTTGATTTTCGACGGCGCCAGCGAAACCGCCCTGGAATGCGGTACGGCGGTCTCCGTCTGTCCCTTTCTTTCCCCGGCCTTTCCCTTCGGCCCTCCCTTGGACGGCAGATCGACGTCCAACCCTCCGCTTTCCAAAGGCGAGAACCGGCAGCCACGCCGCGCGAGAGGGTCGTTTTCTCGCTGAGCCGAAATCGTCGCCGATTTGAGTTTCCAACGAAGTCAATGCACTCCGCGCGATGTCAGTTCGGCTGCGGTTGCGTCCTGGCGCTGCGACCGGCAAGCAGATTTGCGAGGAACATGACCAGCACCGCGACTCCCACGCCACAAAACGTGTAGAGCACCCGGTCTCCCTCAGCGGCATAGTTGGACGGGTGCGGAAGGTCCACCGCGATCAAAGCCGCCGCTGCCATTGCCCCGCAATAGAGCGCGTAGTTCCAAAAGCGAATGGACATCGCGTGCATGATCAGCACCAGCACGATGATGAAGAGCGCGTGCTCGAACGTGATCAGTCTGGCGCCGTGCTCGCCGGCGGCCACGAGGAGGAACAGCGCTGCGACAGCGGCACCGATCAGTGCGCCGGCCAGGCGCTGCTCGGCCACGAGCGTGGTCTGTTCAAGGCTGGGCTTCATCGCGACGATGGCTGCGATCGGCACCCAGTCGGCGTGCTGCAGGTCGAGGCCGAAGGCAAATACGGAGGTTCCCGCCATCACCAGAGCCCGGATCACCGCAAACATGATCAACGGCCGGGTGAGTTCCCTCGGCGTGACCTCACCTGGTAACTCGGGAAGCGTCGGAGGCGAGTCCTTGCGCCCTCGGAGCCACCACGCGATGAAAGTCACGGCGATCCAGAGCGCCGACCCGCCGAGCCAGGCAAGCGCTTGAGCCCAGGTGTGGCTGCTGCTCTGCGCCTGATTGGCGCTGAACCCGATAGCCATAGCGATGAAGAACCACACGTTGAGGAGGACGGCAGCGACGAATCTGTGCAGCCCGAACTTGACGGCCAATCCGGCCGCCAAAGTCACGATGAAAGCGGCGAGCACCAGCCAGCCCCAGCTCGAGCTCCCGATGCCGAAACCGAGCGCCGTGAGCAGCGCGCCGAGCAGAGCGAAGACTGCGAGGCGTGACGCGCGAGAGCCGTAGGGCCCTCCAGGATCGATCACACCGGTGAATACCACGCCAAAGACTGCGCTGAGCAGATATCTCTCTTCCCCGATCGCCCAGAGGACAACGAGCGGAACCAGCGCGACGTCCAAGAACATCACCCCTCGGCGCCAGTTCAGCCCTTCAGGATTGAGTTCGAAGATCCTCGACAGCCGATCCACGCACCTGTCCTATCACCATCGCGAGCCTGTGGCGCTGATTGCCGTGGCGTCCGGCTTGTCGCTCCAATCGAGTCAGGTGAGGTCGGTCTCGACCTCGACCCGGCCCGATTTCGCCGCGTCGGCGAGCGCCGCGTAGTCGAGCTCGTTCTGATCTGCATATTGCTCGGCGAAATCGGCGATCGCGTGGTCGAAGCTCTCGCCCTTGCCGAGGTAGGCGGCGATCGCGATGCGATCGCCGGAGCGGGCATGGGCTCGGGCGAGGGCCCAGCCGCACACCTGGCCGTAGATGGCCAGTCCCTTCGGCGCGAGGGTTTCGACGTCGACCGATCGCTTCCCGTCCCAGAGCTGGCGGACGTAGAAGTCACGTTCCTTTTCATCCATGCCGAAGGCAGGAAGCCAGCCGAGGAGGATGTCGCTGGCGGCCTGCATCAGCCACTGGCCCTCCACGACCCGCTCGCCATGGTTGTCGAAATCGCTTGCGCCGACGTATTGCTCGAGCACCGAGGCCTCGGCCTCCTTTGGCTGCAGGAACAGAGGGTCCTGCCCGTCGCGGCCCATCATCAAAACGACCCAACAGCGGGTCCCGACGCTGCCGACCCCGACCACCTTGCGGGCCATGTCGACGAACCGGTAGCCGTCGAAGAGGTGGCGGCGGTCTCCGCTGAGGCTCTCCCGGTAGCGGCCGAGCATCTCCTGGAGTCGTTCTTCGAGCTCGTGGCGTTGATACTCGGCGACCAGCTCGCGGACCGGGACAAGCAGAGGCGGATCGCTGATGATCCGTGGCTCCCCGTCGACCTCCTCGATCAGGCGATCGAAGGCCTTCAGGCTGTTCTTCTTGTGCGCCTTCGCGACGTTCTTCTCCATCGCCTTCATCTGCTTGCGGTGGGCTACGCTCGCCAGTTCCGCAAGCAGTGCGTCGACGTCGAGTCGTGCGTACCAGACTTCGAGGTTCCCCATCGGCGCGAACCGGAGCATCGCCTCGCGGTATTCGCGAACTGCGCTCAGAACTGCTTTGCGGGTCTGCTTGGGGGTGAAGTTACGATCGCGTCCGGCGATCTCGAAGCTGGCGGCGAGGCGCTTCACGTCCCACTCGAAGGGCGCCGGCAGCGTCTCGTCGAAGTCGTTGACGTCGAGGACCAGGTGCCGGTCCGGTGCCGCGAAGACGCCGAAGTTGGACAGATGCGCGTCGCCGCATGCCTGGACCCGTAACCCCGCGTCGGGGGTCTTCGCAAGGTCCATCGCCATGATCGCCGCCGCACCCCGGAAGAAGGCGAAGGGCGAGGCGAGCATCCGCCCGTAGCGGATCGGCACCAACTCCGGGACGCGGCTCTCGGCCTGGCCTTCGAGCACCTTGACCGGATCCTTCCGGGTCCTTGGCGGCTCCCACTCCGCGTGGCTCGAACGAGGGGTCTTCTTGCGGGCCGCACCCCCGGCGGCAGCCCTTTCGGCCGCCTCGGAATCGAGGTTGACCGGTTGGGTTTTGGTTGCCACCGCAGACATGACCCAGCGGGAGGCGCGGGCGCCTGCCTCGCGCCCACCCGTCCGACTATCTCACCGGGACCTCTCGAAGTCCAGGGGCGTTGCGGCCGTCTTCCGGCGGGCGCCGTGGCTGTTGCGGTTAAAAAGATGTAACGAGGATGCGGAAAAGATGGATACTCGTCTGGTGGCTAGTCGCGAGGGCATCAGCTCGCCTGGCGTGGCCGCTCCCTCGCGGCAGATTCGACCTGTCTGGACAGATCGCTCCCCGCTCTTGATCGACGCCTATGCCCTCGCCGCGGCGGCCCACGGCACCCAGCGCCGGGCTTCGGATGGCCGCTACTTCCTCCAGCACGTGGTCGAGGTCGCCGAGCTGCTTCAGCGTGTCGGGTGCGACGGTGAGCTCGTCGCCGTGGGACTCCTGCACGACGCAGTCGAGCGGGGGACGCTCGGCGAGGATGAGCTGCAAGCCAAGATGGGAGCGAGCATCTGCGCTCTGGTCCTGACGCTGAGCGAGGACCCCAAGATCGCCTCGTTCGATCGCCGCAAGGCGAGGCTGCGTCACCAGGTCGAAAGCGGGGGAGGTCTCGCCGCGACGGTCTACGCCGCCGACAAGCTCTCCGACATCCGCGGCCTGCGCCGCGGTATCGGGATCTATGGCGATCAACTCGACTACCGACTCGGCACCAGTGTCGGCAGCATGATCGCCCACTACCGCGAGTCGGTGGAGATGGTCGAATCGGTGAGGCCCGGCTCGGTCTTCCTTCCGGCTCTGCGCCTCGAACTCGAGCGCCTGCAGGCGAATCACAGCTCCTTCGAAGGCGACCGGGGCAATCGCTTCACTGGAGGATGTTGACCGCGCGCGCGACGACCAGGCCGAGGATCGCCAGCGAGATCATCGACTCGAGTGCCATGGTGAACTTCGCCCAGGGCACCAGTGGCATCACGTCGGTGGGGCTGAAGGCGAGCGCGTTGGTGAAACCGAGGTAGAGGTCGTCGATGAACATCGGCCGCCAGCCCGCCGGAGCGAGCTGCGGATTCATCTGCTGGGGGAACGCGAGGTCGGGGTACTGGGGCGGCCGGCGCGCTCGGGCGACGGACCCACCGCCGTCCACTTCCCAGTAGAGCAGCGCGAAGACGAGACCGGGCCGCTGTTCCTCGGTGAAGAGGTCGCCCTGCGCCGCGCCGGATCCAGACCTGCCGCCGCCCGGTTCCACGCAGGAGTTAGGGGACGGCGCCGGCGATCACAGCGCCGGTGAGCGGCCCGGTGACGTCGCGGTCGATCCAGGCGAGGACGCCGACCTCGCCAGCCTCCGCTTTTTAGGGAGCGCCCACCCAGGCTCGGAGTGACTGCCGGCGTCATCGCAGCTGGCGATTACGCTTCCATCATGAGGACGATGACGAACGACGACTTGATCGCCGAGGCGAGCCGCCGGCTGGCCGACGCGGCGCCCGACGCCAAAGTGATCCTCTTCGGCTCTCATGCTCGCGGCGATGCTCGCTCCGACAGCGACCTGGATCTCCTTGTCATCGAGGCCGAGGTCAAGAGTCGCCGCGCAGAGTTCGTCCGTCTCCGCGAGGCGCTCGGCAACCTAGGCGTCCCGATCGACTTGGTCGTCGTCCCCGCTACGCACCTTGATGAATGGGGACACTTCGAGGGCACGATGCTCAACGACGCCCTGCGCGAAGGCCGCGTCCTTATCGCGCCAGATGCAGAAGGCTCAGACTTGGCCTAGGTTATCGCCGTCTTCGAGTTCGTCCAGCAGAGCGATAATCCGAGTCCGTGCCGTCGGCAGCTCAGCCGCCACGACGTCCCAGACGAGATCGAGGTCCACACCAAAGTAGTCGTGAGCGAGCTTGTCTCGCATGCCGGCCATCTCACGCCATGGCACCCCCGGCGCCCGCTCTCTCAAGCTCGGCGAGACGCGCTTGGCGGCCTCGCCGACGATCTCCAGATTCCTGACGACGGCGTCCTGAATCATCGGCGAGACGAAGAACTCGTCCCGTCCCGGCTCGGTATACGCGAGCGCCCTGTCGATGGCGTCGCGGATGTGGAGCAGGTAGACCCGTTCGTCCTTCAGAGCGAGACCGCCTCGGCCAGGATCCGATCCCGTAGGTACGGAGAAAGGCTCTTCTCCGTGACCACATCGACGGCGACACCGAGCGCCTCCTCTAGATCGTCGCCTAGTGCCACCAAGTCGAGGAGGCTTCGCCCCTCCGACATGTCGACAAGCAGGTCGAGGTCGCTGGAGTTGGTCCCCTCGCCGCGACCGACCGACCCGAACACGCGGACGTTCCGCGCCCCGTGAGCAGCGGCGATCCGATTGATGTCCTCACGTTCCCCGGAGGCAAGCACAGTTGATGAGCCATTCAGTCTGTCGGCCATATGAACATCGTAAGCCGCGGGCCGTACGCAACTCGACCCGACGGGGTCCCAAGGACCCTAGGTAGACGCGTCCTAGCGTAGCGGTGACTGGCCTAGAGAAATACGGCCGCGCCGATGGCGGATCCTGCTCGGCAACGGGCGCCCCATCGATTTGCCAAGCATCCCGGCGAAATCCGTTAAGAACGCAACGGGCCTTTACGTTTTCGGGCCAGCGGCTCTAAGTGGTGCGTCCACGTCGAGGCGGGGAGGACTACGGGCCCGCCTTGCCATCCGCCTCGACAAACGAATGCAGGGTCCTCCCGAAGTTGATCCCCATGCACGGTGGTTTGTAGGCGGAAGGGGGATGCTCAATCCAATGCACCGCACTGCAAGACCAGATGACCGGCCTTCCAGAGGCGTCGATTTCGACCATCATTCCCGCGGCGGGCTGACCGGCTGTGAGCCCGGCAGCGAACGACCGATGCCCGGTCGACATCCCGGTGCTTGCAGATGACGTTCCTCGTGCCTTTCTGGGCTTCCATCAGGGACGCCACCTCGCTCGCCGTGTACCCACCGCCGCCGCAGCCAGACAGTACGAATGCCGCGATGATCAGACCGACGACGGCAATGCGGCGCATCAGGACCCCGTTTCAACGAGCCGATAGAGGAGGCGTAGGAGATTCCTGTTTGCCGCGAATTCCGTTTCTTCTTGAAGGTTCAAGGCCGTATCGCCGAGGCAGGCTTGGGGGCCGATGCCGACGTGAACTTCGGACGATCCTTCATAGCGAAGGCCCACGAGGATGTAATAGTCTTCCTCCGAGGGGCAGGCGTATTCGCCTTCCGGCAGGGGCGTCACCGGCGGTAGCGAGTTGAGCGCATCGGTCAGCTTGGTGAGATCGACGCGGTGGCGAAGGACCTTTTCGCTCTGGACGGGCTTCGGCCTTCTTCCGCCGACTCCTCGGTAAGTCCAACTACAGATCAACGCCGACGTTGGTCTCGGTGGGACGGCCTTCCCTTCGGTTCCTGGATCATGTTCTTCTTCGGAATTCCCTAGCTCGTATTTCGGGCAATGCCTCAAGGACGCCGGATTTTCGCCACGTTCGTCCCTGGCGATTTCAGCCGCCGTCCGACCGTCGTAGTTGGCGACCTCGACCACGATCAGGACGACCACCCCGATCACGATCAGCCCCGCGACCCCGAACGACGGGATGTTGCTCATGTCCGGTCCCGGTCGGCCGTCTCAGTCGGCTTGTGCCGGTCCGTTCACCCGAGGCAGGGAGAACTTGAGCCAGTCACCTTCCGGGGTCGCGGTCCCGCATCTGAAGTGAACGCTTTTCGGAGTCTTTCCCGGCCCCTCCCAGTATCGGATCGACCCGACCACCCGATTCGGGAGGACGCGCCCTTTGATCCCCCTGAGTTCGGCTGGAAAGCCGTAGCGGACCCCTTCTTCTTCCTCTTCGATGGTGACCCGCCGGGTGACGGGAGGAACTTCGCCATCTTCGGCTGGTTCGTATTCGGTGTGGTGGAAGCGCCCCGCGCCATCGACCCGACCTCCGAGGCCCCCTTCGATCAGCAGTTGCCAATGGCTCGATCCGTCGGCGCAGCTGACCCGAGCATGGGCGTCGAAACCGATCCGGTGTTCGACCAGGCTGATCGACATCTTGACGTTCGTGGTCCGGCCGCGAAATACCGTGAACGGCGTCTTGAATGCTCCGTCGGGCGGCCCAGCCGACGCGACCGCGATCGATCCGGCACCGATCACACCGACGCTGACCGCCGCGATGGCCGAGGCCAAGCCGGCGACGACCAGGATCGGGAGGAGTTTCGGGAGTCGCATCAGCCTCTGACGGACCTACCCAGCGGGGCCTATTTCGTCACGACCTTGACCCGGTGGCGAGCGGCGGGATGATCCGTCAGTGGAGCAGGTCGCGGGCGCGCACCGAAAATGACGGCAAACGAGATGCGTGGATCGACCAGTGCCGGGCTACCCAGGGATGATGTTGATCGATTCCTGACGCAGGTCAGCTTCGAAGTCTTTCCCGGCAAGCGCGACCTTCGTGTGGTCGGGGAATTCGGCGCCCAAAGTTCCCGTCAGAGTGCCCTTTTCCGGCCCGGACGGTTCGAATGTCGCAGTGCCGTAGAAGGGGGCCGGTGGGCTGATCGTCGCCGTCACCGAAGGGTATTCCCCCGCCGCCGTGAGCGAATGCGTCCCGCCGTCCGCGAAAGCGTGGCGCGTGATCTCGATCCGGCCGGTCTTCTGGTCCGAGTGGGCGCTGTATTCGACCTTCGCACCTCGATGGGGCTTGTAGGCGAAGAAGTGGACCGGGGTCGATATGTGGCCGCGCTCCCCCGCTTCTATGACGATGCCCGCGCCCGGCTCCGCGGTGCTGAGGGAATATCCGCACGCCCCCAGAGGCGAGTACCAAGATCGACGCCAGGCAACTCGGTGGAGATGGACGGACGTAAAGCCGCCACCGCCCCGAAATCGCAGGCTGCCGACGTAGGAGCCAGCGTCGTAAAAATGCTTGATGACCCCTTTTTCATGGCATTTCAGGCGCACCTCACGCACCCGCCCGTTCGGAACCCAGCGCATATCGATCCGCCCGTACTTCCCGAGATTCGCATGGATGCCCGCGTCCGAAACGGTGCCCGGGACGGTGTAGGTGACCGACCCGTCGGCCCCGGACGCCTCGAATTCAACGCGGTGCCCCCTCGTTGAGTTGACCGACAGCCAGTAGCCGTTCGAGGAACGGATCGCCAGCCCGAGGGGCGACGCGTACGGGTTCGCAGCCGTGCTTCCCACTTCTTCTTCGGGCGGCGCCTCCGCCGACGCCCCTGCCGACAAGACCAGGACCATGCCCACCACGATCACCGTCAGGATGGTCATCCGTTTCAGCATCGCCTGAGCGATTACCCGTGGCGGCGGGTTTGATGCGAGACGATGGGCGCATGGCGTGCTCATCCTCAATCTGCCAAGTATCCACAGAAGAAGCTTCGAACGAGAAATCGAGGTGTCTCGCCAAACGATGCCCGCCGGACTACCCGACTGACCAGGTGGGTATGAAGGATTCGTGCGCGGCTCCGGGACCAGGCTGGCGACCTTCGGCACGGCGATGGTTTGCAGCGCTCTGCTCTTGTCGGTTGACGTCTCGACAGCGGCTACGAATTTCCCGCCGAAGGCCCCGGGCGTAGCCACCGGCGATGTGCTTGAAGTCGGGGGGACGACTGTCGTGCTCCAAGGCTGGGTCGCGCCACGCGGGCAGAAAACGGATTACCACTACGAACTGGGAACGACCACCTCCTACGGCATCTCACCCGAACTCAGCGACGAAGAAGCCGTCCGGGGCTTCGGATGGGTCAACGTCCTTGAAGCCATCCCCAAGTTGCGACCCCGGACGATCTACCATTTCCGGCTGGTGGCACACAGCCGGGGCGGCACGACGTACGGCAAGGACAAGACGTTCAGGACGCGCTCGAGAAGGGCTGACGCCCGAGGCACGAATCAAGTCAACGTCATTCAGGGAGCGGCGGATTGATCTTGTCCGCGTCCCAGGTGAGGAGGTCGTCGGGTCCGACCTCGAATGCCTCGAACCGTCGATCCTCAAGAATCCACTGGGTCAGGTTCTCGGTGCCCCCCACGAGCGTGGAGTCGAAGTCGATCTCGCTGGCGAGGAACCAGGCACGGTCCTCGGGCCAGATCAGATTGGGCGAGGATGGCGACAGCCAATCCTCTACGAGTATCCCGGCGTCGAGGCTTCCCCTCAGGACGACGTACTCCCTTCCCGGCAGCCTGAGGCGGGGCCTTTCGACGTGCTCCGCGCCCCCAAGCTTCCCACGCCCCGGCCCGGCCACCCGCTGCTCTTGCCGCTTCCGGAAAACATCGAGCCGGACGGCTGGGAGCGTGCGCCCGACGGCTTCACCTGGGCTGGTGGCGACGTCGGGCGCTTCACCCGGATCTCGCCCACGGGAGACGTCTCGACCGTCGTCGTGCCCGGCCTCAGCGCCGAACCGGTCCCGATCGGTTTCGACGCCCAGGGGGGCCTCTGGTTCAGCGAGTACCACTACGAAGACGCATTGTCGGTGCTCGGCCGCCTCTCCCCCGACGGGAATCTCGAACAAGTCCACCTGCCTGCGGGGCCGTCCCCAACCTACGAAGCCGCGATCGGGCGGCGTGGAGAACTCTGGGTCCCGCGCAGCGACTACTCCCGCACGGCCGAGCTGGACAAGGTCGAATCGGGCGGCAAGCTCCGTCGCTATACGATCGGCACCGAACCTTCTGCGCTCACCCCGGATGGCCACGGCGGCATCTGGTTCTCGGGGGCGGGCCCGCAGATCGTCCACATAGGCGCCGACGGCAGGCGACACGTCTTCCCCATCCCCCACGACGGATTCGTCGACGCGATAGCGCTCGGCCGCCACGGTGACCTCTGGTTCACCCACTGGGCGCGCCACGTGAGGCCGTCGTGCGCGATCGGCCACCTTTCGCCGGACGGGGGCGTCGTCGAATACCCGGTCCCACACGTCAGCGAGCTGTTCGGGATCTCGATCAAGCGGAACGGCGACCTTGCCTTTGAAACCGAATTCCCCTCCGGTGAAGGCGGCATGACTCCGCAGGGCAAGCTGATCTCCCTACACCGCCACCGCCAGGCCCGCGGCTCCCACGCCCGCACCGTCGCGATCCCCGGCGAAGGATGAAAGTACAAGAGCCGGCGCGACTAATCACCGCGTTCGCCAACCGGAAGGATCCACGTTCATGGAGCAAGTGAAAATCAAGATCGGCGCCGTCACCTTCGATCACGCCGACTACGACGCCGACTCGGACGTGCTCTATCTGCATGCAGGCGAGCCTCAAGAAGCTGAGGGCGAGGAGACGCCGGAGGGCCATGTCCTCCGCTTTGCGCCCGGCACCCAGAACATCGTCGGCCTCACCGTTCTCGGCGCCCGCCGGTTGCTCGACCGCGACGGGAACCTCACCGTCACGATGCCGGAGCCGATCGAGGCAAGCGCCGACGATCTCGCCCCGGCACTCGCTGCTATCTAACCCCGCGCATAGGCCTGCCGGTCGCGAACTGACAGGGCTGGTCCGGTCCCTCAATGGTCACCGTACGAGGGAGGAGACTTCGGCGCCGGTAAAACGCGGTCCCAACGGGCGCGCTCGCTTAGCCGAGCGCCACCAACAGAATGCCAGCCAACTTGGCGCGTCGAGGACTCATGCTTCCACCGCCACCGCTTCGTCTTTGCTCACCCGGAAGCCATGACCTTGACCGACGCCGGACACCTTGATGCAGGTAATGCCTGCTTGGGATGAGCTACAGCGCACACCGCCTACCTCAGTCCACTGGCCGTAGCGGAGCACGGGCAGGCCCAGAATGTACTTCTGAAAGCAGGCGGGGGTTTCGGGGGACGGCGATGAACATAAGCTCACCTTTCCGCGTTCATCGAGGCTGGCCCTGTAGGTCAGGTCCTTCGTCGAGTTGATGAAGATCTGGGCGGTCCCGACCCGTTCGGCACCCCTCGAAAGAAAGGCGTAGCAGCTAGCGGCAGAGGGACTGCTTCCCAGGTAGCACGAGACGTGTCGATCTGGCGAAGAGAACTCTTCCAGCCCTGCCCCTTCCGCTTCCTTCTTGGGACATTCAAACGGTGGCGGCAGCGATGCCACGCGCGGCTTTCCCTTGTCCCTGTAGTGGATTCTCACCTGCCCGTAGACACGATGGCGGCCGCAGGGCACGATCTGGGAGGCGACGATGGTCGCTGCGAAGCGGAGCCGAGGCGCATCCGCCACGCTGCTCCCGCGATTCAGATCCGCGATGTTGATGGTGCCCGTTGCTCGCGCCTTCGCGCCGCCCCAGGTCCGCCAGTGCACCTTTTCGACCCAGGCAACCGGATCGCAAGTAAGGCCAAACTCCTTTGGGTGGCGCGCAAGGTGCTGGCCCCCGCAACCTGGATCGCGCAGCATCCACACGCCGGGGGCGGTCGCGGGCTTCGCGACAGCGCTAGTTGCGAGGCCGTGCGTGGAGACGACTAAAAGCAGCGAGAGGATGAGGGAGACGGAGAATTGCGTAACGCGTGGATTCGGCACGTCAACCTCCTGGTCTTCTCGTTGACTCTGGACGAGACAAGACGATAGAGAGGTCGGGTTCGCCACTGGCTCCGCGCTCGAATGGCGACCAAATTGCTACGAGCGGTTCGACGCCTCCTCCGACGAGGAAGGCAATCAAGTGCTTCGAGGGAAGTCAAGAGGTCGGTAGCCGGCGCCATCCGGCCGATCGCGCCGTCTATGTCGCGCTGATCGGGCTTGCCGCCCGCGACTCCGACGTCACGCTCCTCAGTCTCGACGCCGCTCACGATGCCCCCCGGACGTGCGCCGCGCGATCGGCCGACCTCGAGACGAAGCGACGGAGATGTACGCAGACGGGCTGCCCTGGGCGTAGCGGTCGGTGCCGTCGTCTGGCGGCCGTGGAATATTTCCGCCCCGGCTCGATCGCTCGTTTCGGCACAGCTAAGGAGGCTGGGAGTGCTCGCACGTATCCGTTCCAAGGTCACGTACGCCAATGTCGTTGCCTCGCTCGCGCTGTTCGTGGCTTTGGGTGGCGTCTCGTATGCCGTCACCGCGCTGCCGGAGAACAGCGTCGGCGCGAAGCAGCTCAAGGCCAATGCCGTGACCGGCGTCAAGGTCAAGGACGGCACGCTGGAGAGGGCCGACTTTGCGCCGGGGGCGTTGCCGGTGGCCGGCACCGACGGAGTGGCCGGGGCAAAGGGCGAGCCAGGCGCGACGGGAGCGGCGGGCGCGACGGGGCAGACGGGCGCCGCGGGGGCGGCTGGTCTGCAAGGAGAACCGGGTGCTGACGGGGACGCCGCCGCTGTCAGCCTGCTCGATCCGGTGAACTACCTGGCCGAAAACGGTTCCGCCCAGATCTTCATCGACTCGGTCTCGATCGCCACGGTCCGGGCCTATCGGATCGACTGCGCGGACGCGGTCTGCACGCTCTCGGTCGGCCAACCGATGAACGCAAGCCTCACTCTGGACCAGTGGTACCAAACGGCGATCGAAGGCCGTCCGATCGCGAAGAAGGACTTCGCGATCATCGAGTTCGACGGCGGGGGCCAGCCTCAGCGTCGCTATTGGGTCACCGGCGGCCGCCCGATCTCCAAACGGACGCTGAACGATCGCCTCGAAATGACGTTCAGCCTCGAACTGATCGAACGGACCATGTGAGCCGACCGCGCTCGGCTATCGTCGGCGGCAGCACCCGGGCGGGCAGCCGAGCCTATGGCTGCCTGAGACGCCACCAGCCCCTGGCCGACCGCGACGATCGGCCACAGCCAGATCCCCAGCGGGCCGCCGTCGCGCAGCATGTTGTCGTAGGTGCCGAAGATCCCGACCGCGACCGAGATGAAGGCGAAGGAGATCGCGACGACCTGGAAGGAGCCGAGCGTCCGCTTCAGCTCCGGCTCGGAGGATTGACCGGGCTTCTTCACCGAAGAGCTGGTGGTCGCGCAGTTCGCGGCGCGGATCGCCCTGACCGGCTCCTCCTACCAGTGGGCCTCGCGCCTGGCCAACCCGAAGGTCGGCTGGGGATTCGGCTGGTTGACCTTCTGCTGGCTGGGAATCGGGGTGGTCGCGGCCGACAACGCGCTCGCCAGCCAGGCCTTCATGCCGCTCTTCGGCATCCACGCGGACGAGGGAACCGCCAGCCTGATCACGCTCGGGGTGCTGGCGATCCAGGCCGTTCTGGCGATCGCCTCGGTGCGCATCGTCGCCCTGCTGAACTCGAGCGCGGTCGTCGTCGAGCTGGCGCTGATCGTGGGGCTGGCGATCGCGCTGATCGTCGTCGCCCTGATCACCGGCCACGGCTCGACCGACAACCTCACCTCGCGTGGCGTCGCCGAGCACGTGCCGGACTACTTCGGCCTCGGCGGCGGGCTGATGCTGGCGACGATCATGGGGCTCTGCACGCTGGTCGGCTTCGACGCCGCGGCGAACCTGGCCGAGGAGGCGAAGGATCCCTTTCGCTCGGTTCCCCGCGCGATCATCGGCTCGGTGGTGGCGGCGGCGATCGCGGGGATGGTCTTCCTGATCGCGCTGACCGTCTCGATCAAGGACATCAAGAGGGTCACCCTCAGCGACTCGGCGGTGGCGCAGATCATGCGCGACCAACTCGGGCCGGTGGTGGAGAAGACCCTCCTGGTCGCGGTGACCTTCTCCTTCTTCGCCGCCGGGATGGTGACGATGGCGACCGGCGCCCGCCTCGTCTACGCGATGGCCCGCGACGGCCGCTTCCCGTTCCACCCGACCTTCCGCCGGATCAGCCCGTCCACCAGCACGCCGATCCCGGCGACCCTCCTGATCCTCGCCGGCGGCGTCGCGCTGATGCTCTTCATCCCGGGTGACGCCCTGATCCAGCTGATCACCGCGGCAACGATCCTGCCGGTGATCATCTACGGGGGTACGGTGATCCTCTACCTGGCGGTGCGCAAGCGCCTTGAGTCGCAGGACGGTGCCTTCTCCCTCGGTCGCTGGGACCTCACGGTCGCGATCCTCGCTCTCGTCTGGCTGGCGATCACCCTCTTCGTCCTCGTCGCCCCCCACGCGGCACGGGTGCCGGTGATGATCGACCTCGGGCTGATCGCCGCGGGCGCGATCTTCTTCGGCCTGATGCTGGCGTTCAACCGCGAGTCGCTGGAGGTCGAGCTGCCGGCCGATCCGGCCGAGGTCGCGGTAGCGGCCGCCGAGGCCGCACTCCCGAGCCGGTCGGCTCGGGAGTGCGGCGCAGTCAGGTCTTCTGGCTCAGCAGAAGACCGCGATCGAGAAACCAGCGTCGATGAATGCGGCTTCGGATTTGTGCATGAAGACTTCGAGGGTGTCCGGTGAACCGGTCCGTTCGACCGTCCCGAAGATGCCGGGTTCCTGGCCGACGCCCGTCACCATCGCGACGCAGGCGGAGACGTTGGTGTTGAAGGTGACCGAGTAGGCGCCCAGCGTGCCTTTGAAGGCCGCCGCGGTGACCCCGCTCGATTTCAGCAGTTCGCCGTTTTCGCCGATTTCGGCGAAGAGCTTGGTGGCGGCAGCGCCGGCCACTCCCTGCTCTCCCTTTTCGCCCCGCTCGCCCTTTGCACCGGTGGCGCCGGTCGCGCCGGTCGCTCCCCTGGCTCCGGTCGCGCCTTTCGCCCCGGTCGGCCCGGTCGGACCGGTCATCGTCTGCTTCGCCGCGCCGCTGAGCTTCGCGGGCGTGACCGCCCCGTTCTTCAGCTGCTTCGTGCCGACGCTGTTACTGGCGAGCTGCGTCGCCGCGTAGGCACTGCCGCCGCCCAGCACCAGGACGAGACACAGCGTGGAGATCACGTTTGCGTATGAAAGCCTGCTCAAGAGGTGTTTCATGGGTCCTTTTCTGTTGAGGGAACAACCGACGGGCCCAGACACGGACCCCGTCCGGGTGTTCGACCGACAGACCGAGATCTTGAGGAAGGCGACCGCCGCCAACCAGGTCCACTTCGGACTGACTGCTACTGGAGGAATCGTTGGACGAGCGCGTTGCTGGAGTGGATCCGGGCAGCTGCAAGTGCCGCCCGGGTGGCCTCCGACACGAGCACCTCACCGCCGGCCGCCTCGCCGGCCACCCGCGCCGCGAGGTTGACGGTGGACCCGAACCAATCGCCTTCCCGCTCGGTCGCCGGGCCGGTGTGCATGCCGACGCGGATCGTCGGGAAGCGATCCTGCCCGCCGACCTCGTAGACGATTTCCAGGCCGAGGCCGATCGCTTCGGCGGCGTCCTCGACGCGGATCATCAGCGCGTCGCCGATGCTCTTCGCCTCTTCGGCCAGGCGCCTCTCGAGCCGCGGCCGCGCGGCGGCGGAGAAGGCGGCGACCAGGTCGGCGGCCGCGTCGTCGCCGTGCGCCTCGGTCAGCGCCGTGAATCCCGACATGTCGGCGAAGATGAAGGTGTGCGTGGTCACCGGGGCTATAGGTAGCCCAGGGGGTCGTGCGGTTCGCCGTTGATACGGACCTCGAAATGAAGGTGAGGCCCGGTGCTGAAGCCGGTGTTGCCGACATAGCCGATCACTTCACCCTGACTCACGCTGGCGCCGAGGGAAGTGGCGAATTCCGTCTGATGCGCGTAACAGGTGGAGAGCCCGCCGCCGTGGTCGATGCAGGTGTAGTTCCCGTAGCCGCCGCTTTCGGACTCCGACTGCAGGAGGACCACGGTGCCCGAGGCCGCGGCCCTGATCGGCGTGCCTTCCGGCACCCCGATGTCGATGCCGGGGTGGAAGCTGCCCCAACGCGGCCCGAACCCCGAGGTGATCACACCTTCCACCGGCCAGATGAGGCCACTCGAGCTGACCCCTCCCGCCGACGGTCCCGCGGACGGTGGAGCCACGGAGGAGGCCTGGGTGATTTCTTCGGCGATCCTCTGCTGCAGCGCCTTGACATCGGAGCCGAAGTGGTCGGCCTCGACTTCGACCCGATCGAGCGTGTGCCGGCGGTCGGCACGGGTGGCCTGGAGCTCTGCCTGGCGCGCCTCGACCGAGGCCCGTGCCTGGGCCAGGTCGTGCTCGCGGGCGGCGATCTGATCGCGTGCGGCTTCGATCTGCTCGGCGCCGGCCTGCAGTCTCAGCGTCGTGCGCTCCGTCTGATCGCGCAGGGTGCGAACGTGGTCGACGATCGCCTGGTCGGCGGCCTGGATCCGGGCGATGTATTCGCTGGTGGCGGCCAGTTCGGAGACGTCGCCGGAGGAGACGAGGACGCTGACGATGTCCGGGCTCCCGGACTCATAGATCGCCACGAGCCGATCCCGCAGGACGATCAGCGCTCGCCTCAGGCGGCCACGCACCGTCTCGAGATGACGCCTGGCCTCCTCGACTGCGGCTTCGGCGCTTTCGAGTTCGGCCTGCCGGGCGGCGAGCTCCTCTCCGAGGGCCGCCTCGCGTTCGCGCAGCGCCGCCGTCCGCCGTTCGAGGCCGGCGATCCGGTCGTCGAAGCGCGCCAGGGTCGTGGTCAAGACCCCCCTGCGATCTTCGGCCTTTTCGAGCTTGGCCTTTACGCTTTCGAGCCGCGACCGGGTGGTCGCACCGGCAACGGGCGAGGAGTCGAGTGCCGCGACGATCAGCGCGCCGCCCAGGAGCAGGGCAAACATGATCGCCGCCAGGGCCGACGTTCGTCTGTTGTTTTCGGCTGCCATAGGAAGGGGCGATCGAGCCGTGGGTGGACGACAGCCCTGCCGGGTCTGCACGCCAGGTGGCTCAATCCCTACTCACTGTAGGAGTAGGTCTGGGCCGGGGAGTTTCGCCGCGAGCGCATGCAATCGGCGTTGCGGGTCGAACGCAGGGGGACGACCGGGGCGCCTCCCCGACGCCCTGTAGGCTCTTTGACGATGGCCCGCGAAACCCCCGTCCAGCTACAGGGCGAGCTACAGATCGAGGTGATGCGGGCGCTCTGGCGCCTCGGTCGCGCCGCCAGCGTCGACGACGTCCGCAACGAGCTCCCCGACCGCCATCGCGGCGCCTACACGACCGTGCAGACCGTGCTCAACCGGCTCGCCGGGCGCGGCCTGCTGGTCCGCGAGCGCCAGGGCAAGGCGATCTTCTACGCGACGAAGGTCAGCGAGGGCGACTATTACTCGCGCTCGGTGCAGGAGACCTTGGCCTCGGCCTCCGACGGCGCCCGGCGCACGGCGCTCGCGCAGCTCTTCGGCGACATGGAGCCGGGTGAGCTCGGCGAGATCGAGGCGCTCGCCCGCGAGGTGGCCGCCAGACGCGAGGGCAAGAAGTCGAGATGATCGTCCTAGCCGGCCTGCTCGTGGTCGCGACGACCGCTCCATATCTCCTTCCCCGCGATGCGATCACGCCGCTGACGGGCGCGGCGCTCTGGCTGTCGGTGCTCGTCCTGCGCGCCATGCTCGTCGTGGTCGGTGCCCTGGTCCTCGTCCTCTACCTGCCGGCGACCGGGCTGTTCCAACTCACCACCCACTGGTGCATCCACGCGGTCGTCCCCTTCTTCGCGACCCACCTCGGCTTCTCGGGCCATCGGCTCGGCGACGCGGCGACGCTGCTGCCGGGTCTCGTCCTCGGCCTCTCGCTGATCTGGGCGGTGTTCGCGGTCTGGCGAACGGCCCGCGCCGTTCGTCGTTGGCTCCGCCGCAACTGCCTCGGCGAGGGACCGCGCCAGAGCTTGATCGTCGGCGGTCCGGACGTGGTCGTCGCCGCCGCCGGCATCCGCAACGCCAGGGTGATCGTCTCGACCGGCGCGCTGGCGAAGCTCGACGAGCAGGAGCTGGCGGCCGGGCTCGAGCACGAGCGCGGACACATCGCCCGCCGTCACCCGTATCTGGCGCTGGCGGGCAGCGTCGCCTTCGCCCTGGCGCGCGTGCTTCCCGGCAGCAAGGACGCTCTCGGACGACTCCGCTTCTGCCTCGAGCGCGACGCCGACGAGTACGCAGTGGGTCGCGTGGGCGATCCGGTCTCGCTGGCGAGCGCGATCTGCAAGGCCGCCGCCGGCCAACCGGCGACCAGCCCGGCGCTCGCCGGCCTGGCGGGCGTCGGGACGGCGGCGAGGCTGCGCTTCCTGCTTGACCGCACCGCGGTACGCCCTCGGGCCTGGGCGGAGGCGTCGGGTCGTGCCCTGGTCATCGCCATGGTCACCCTGGCCCTGGTGACGGCGGCCGCCACCCCGGCCCTCGCGCAAGCCGGCGCCATCTCCTTCGGCGAAGCGAGCGCCGTGGACCACTGCCAGAGTTGACGACCGGCAACTAGGTCTTCTGGGTCGGCGGCAGCATCCTCACCGGGATCCTCCTGGCGACCTAGGCGCTGCCGCGCTCAGCACGACGTAGACGAGATAGCCGTCGCGCTCGAGGTGGCCACGGACGACGTTCTACTACGCTCTGTAGGATAAAGCGGCGCTACACCAACCTTCACAAGTCGATGTCAGCCTCGCCGCCGACCTGATCTTCGAGAGGAGCGTTGATGGCGGATAAGCAAGAGGAGAAGCTGAACGTGCTGCCCTGGCTGGCCTCGGGAGCACTGATCGTCGCCGTGGCAGCGCTCGCCTTCGCCGTCGTCGCCCGGGGCCGATCCGGCGACCAAGGGAGCGGCACGGAACCCGGCTCGACGATGAGCGCCATGAGCGGCGAGGACATGGCCCATATGGCACCGCTGCCGATGAAGGGGATCGGTGCCGCGGCGAGCAGCACCGGCGGGACCGAACTGCACGGCGTCGAGCGCGACGGCGCACTGGAATTCAAGCTCGACGCCCGGCCGGTGCGGTGGCCGATCCTGGCGGGCCAGGAGCTCGACGCCTACGCCTACGACGGGATCGTCCCCGGCCCGACGATCCGGGTGAAGAACGCGCAACGGGTGCGCATCCGCTTCACCAACGATCTGCCGGTCGATACCACCGTCCACTGGCACGGCATCGGCGTGCCGAACTCGATGGACGGCGTCCCCGGCGTCACCCAGAAGGCGATCCCGCCGGGCGGCGAATACACCTACGAATTCACCGCCCGTCCGGCCGGCGAACCGAACGGCGGCGGCACCTTCCTCTACCACTCCCACGTCGATGAGGATCGACAGATGGCGGCCGGCCTCTACGGCGCCTTCATCATCGAACCGCCCGGGCCGCAGCCCGAATACCAGACCGAAAGCACGCTGGTGCTCTCCGAGTGGACGGCCGACGCCGCCAGCGGGCGAACCCGCGGCGTGATGGACATGGAAGGGATGCTGCCGAACTTCTTCACGATCAACGGCAAGAGCTACCCGGCGACCGAAACTATCCACGTCAAGGCCGGCGCACCGGTGCTGCTGCGGCTGATCAACGCCGGGCAGTTGACCCACCCCATGCATCTGCACGGCACCGCCTTCCGGGTCGTCGCGGAGGACGGACACCCGGTACCGGACAGCGGCCTACGCGACACGATCTCACTCGCCAGCGGCGAACGCGCCGACGTCGTCTTCCGATTGCCGCCCGGCCGCTGGATCCTCCACTGCCACATCGGCCACCACATGACCAACGACGGTGAGTCGCCGGGCGGGCTGATGGAGGTGATCGAAGCGAGCTGACCCGACGACGAGACCGAACGACCCGGATAGAACGAACGCAACACGGAAGGGTGTCCACGGAGAATGACCAAACGCGCACTGATCACGCTGATCGTCGTCGTGCTCGTGGTCGGCGGCGCGGCCGCATTGATCGCCAGCTCGATCGGCGAAAGCAGCCCGAGCCACACGATGCCGAACGGCGAGACGATGGAAGGCGGGAGCATGGGTGGCCCGGAAGGCGGAGGAACGGGCGGCATGGAAGGCGGCTCGATGGAAGGGATGAACATGGGCGAGTAAGGACAAGACCGAGATCGAGGCCCTCCGTAGTAGCCCGCACCCCGTTCGGCGGCTCTTCCCCGACGCGGCGTAGGAGATGTCGGAATAGCTTCGGCGGCATGGAAACCACGATCGAAAAGCAACGGGGTCTCGGGAGGCGGATCTTGCAGATGACCCTGGTGATCGCCGCCTCCCTCCTTGCCCTCGCACCCATCGCCCGCGCCTCGACGGCGCAGGAGGAAGGCCAGGGCGAACAGGTTCTGCGCGAAATGGAGGCGAGCAAAGTCGAATGCTCCGACCTGAGCGGCGAAGACTTCGACCACATCGGGGAGTACGCGATGGGCCGCATGTTCGCCTCCGCCGCCTCACACGAAGCGATGGACGAAGCGATGGCCCGGATGATGGGATCCTCCGACGAGACCCAGGTTCACGAAGCGATGGGCCGGCGGTTCGCCGGCTGCGGCGGGGGCCAACTCCCGGCCGGCTTCGGCCGCATGATGGGAGCCCTCAATGCGATGGGCATGATGGGCGGCGGGATGATGGGCGGGATCGACGGAGGGGCCGGCTACGGCTCCTACGGCTCGATGATGGGCGGCACCTGGAACGGATCGGACTCCGGGAACAGCGACTTCAACGGTCCCTCGGCCGGCGCGATGATCGCGATGATGGCGATCCTGATCGGGGCCGTCGGGATCGCCGTCTTCTTCCTCGGCCGCCGCCGCCCGAGCGCTCGCTCTCCCCTGGAGATCCTGCAGCAACGCTACGCGAGCGGTGAGCTGAGCGCCGAGGAATTCCAGGAACGCAAACGACTGCTGGGAGGCGGATGACGATGATGACGCTGACGATTCTGGGTGACATGGGCTGGGGCAGCCACATGGGTGACTGGGGAGCCGGCTGGTGGATCCTGATGACGGTCCTGATGGTCGCCTTCTGGGGCCTGGTGATCGTCGGACTCGTCTGGCTGGTGCGCTCGGCGACCGGCGGGCACCACGGCGGGGGCAGCGCCACCGAGGTGCTGGACCATCGCCTCGCGAGCGGCGATATCTCGCCCGACGACTACCGACGGCGCCGTGCCACGCTCACCGGCGAACCGACGGGAGGCGATGAAGCGGAGGACGACCGATGAACAACGTTGCCGAAACGTCCACCGATCACACTCGAACCTCGACCGATACCGGTCGGCCGGCCCTGGTGGCCCTCCTCGCGGTGCAGATCATCATCGGCTACGAGTGGCTCACCTCAGGGATCACCAAGGTCACGAGCGGGGACTTCGTCTCGGGCCTCGCGGCCGACCTCACCGAAGAGTCCCGGGACTCCGCTCACTGTATCGCAGCTTCCTCGACGGCACGATCATCCCGAACGCCCGCACCTTCCCGGTCCTGATCGAGGTGGGTGAGATCGTCACCGGCGTCAGCTTGATTGCATACCTGCTCACGAAGCTTCGCGGTCAGAGACGAGCAGCTGCTGCCAGGGACATGACCGACTTCGTCAGCGGCGCTCCCAGACACCCTCCGTATAACCAGGTTCGAGTCCTGACTTGCCCCGTCTCCTGCCGCCCGCCGCGTCAGGGCTCCGTCAGGCCCTTGGTACCGAGCTCCTTCTTGAACGCCCGGAGGACTTTGGATTCCATCTCCTCAGTCAAGCTGCCCTCCTGCTGCAATCCATCGACCGCAGCGAGAACGTCGGCGTCTTCGGTGATCAGCTGGATTCGGTGCCAGTCAGCTACGTAACTCACAGCTCGCTTCTGGCGTTCAGCCCCGTCCGGAAGCCTCCGATACCAATAGGCGTGGTCGAGGAAGTTCCGATAGACGTTGCGCTTATAACTCTTCAGAGAGTCTCGTCGAGCTATTCGTTCACTGAGGGGAACCACTGCAGCCCCGACCACCACGCCGATCGGAGCGAGGGCGGCGGCAGCCAAGAAAAATCCCACTGGAACCTGATTGACGGCAAGCGGCAGTTCCCCCAGCACGAGCCGACCATACCTCACGTACCGAGAGAACCATCGGAGCGGCCCCTCGCTAGCCTCGCCTGAGTGCTTCTGACGCTCTCGACTGCTCACCGCCCGGCGACCGACCTCGGGTTTCTCCTTCACAAGCACCCCGACCGGGTGCAGAGCTTCTCGCTGCCGTTCGGAACGGCTCGGGTGTTCTATCCGGGGGCCTCGGAGGAGCGGTGCACGGTCGCACTGATGCTCGACATCGACCCGGTGGGTTTGGTCAGACGAGGCCGAGGGTCTGGCGGCTTCGCCTTGGCCGAGTACGTCAACGACCGCCCCTACGTCGCCTCCTCCTTCATGTCTGTGGCGCTGGTGAGTGTTTTCAAGAGCGCGATGGCAGGGACCTGCAAGGGCTACGAGGAGCTCGCCTCCTCCCCGCTCCCGCTCGAGGCCTGGCTGCCCGTCGTCCCGGCCCGTGGCGGCGCCGGGCTCGCCCGGTCGCTATTCGAGCCGCTCGGCTACCGGGTCGAGGCGAGCGCGCCCGCGCTCGACCCACGCTTCCCACAGTGGGGCCCCGACCGCCACGTCGACCTCCGCCTCACCGGGGACGTCCGGCTCGCCGACCTGCTCACCCACCTCTACGTGCTCCTGCCGGTGCTCGACGACGATAAGCACTACTGGGTCGACGAGTCGGAGATCGACAAGCTAATGCGCCGCGGGGAGGGGTGGCTTGCGGGACATCCGGAGCGCGAGCTGATCACCCGGCGCTACCTGAAGAACCAGGCAAGCCTCTTCCACCCAGCCCTCGCCCTGCTCGAGGACGAGGTCCCGAGCGCTGACGAAGACGGCGACCCGAGCGCCGACGAGGCCCCCGCCCTACGCGAGCAACGGCTCGACGCGGTGCTCGCCGCGCTCCAGGGTTCCGGGGCCCGTCGCGTCCTCGACCTCGGCTGTGGCTCGGGCGCTCTCCTGCGCCGATTGATGGCCGACGGCTACGAGAAGGTCGTCGGCATCGACGTCTCGATCCGCGCCCTCGAAGGGGCGGCGCGACGACTCGACCTGGAGACGATGCACGACGCCGAGCGGTCGAGGATCGAACTCCTGCAGAGCCCGCTCACCTACCGCGACCGCCGCCTCGAGGGCTTCGACGCGGCGGCGCTGGTGGAGGTGATCGAGCACCTCGACCCGCCGCGGCTCGGCGCGATGGAGGAGAACGTCTTCGGCTCCGCACGTCCCGCGACGGTGATCGTCACCACCCCGAACGCCGAGTACAACGTGCGCTGGTCGGGTCTCGACGGCGGCCTCCGACACCCTGACCACCGCTTCGAGTGGACGCGCGAGGAATTCGCCTCCTGGTCGGAGGCGGTTTCCGCCCGCCACGGCTACTCGGTCCGTCGGGTGCCGGTCGGACCCGAGGACCCCGAGGTCGGCGCGCCGACCCAGATGGCGGTGTTCACCCGATGAGGATCGACCTTCCCGATCCGAGCCTCGTCGTCCTCGTCGGCGCCTCCGGCTCGGGCAAGAGCTCCTTCGCCGCGCGCAACTTCGCGCCGACCGAGGTGATCTCCTCGGACTTCTGCCGAGGGCTCGTCGCCGACGACGAAAACGACCAAGCGGCGACCGCCGACGCCTTCGCAGTCCTCAACTTCATCGCGGGGAAACGGCTCGAGCAGCCTCGCCTCACCGTCGTCGACGCGACCAACGTGCAGCGCTCCGCCCGCAAGCCGCTGCTCCAGCTCGCCCGCGAGCATGACCTCTTCGCCGTCGCGATCGTGCTCGATCTCCCAGAGTCGATCTGTCAGGAGCGCAATCGGTCGAGGTCCGACCGGGACTTCGGCCCGCACGTGGTCCGTCAACAGCGCTCGCAGCTGAAGGGGTCGGCCAAGAAGCTGCGCCGCGAGGGCTTCCACCGGGTCTGGGTCCTCGACTCGGTCGAGGAGGTGGACGCAGTCGAGCTCCACCGCACGCCGCTCTGGACCGACCGTCGGAGCGAGCACGGGCCCTTCGACGTCATCGGCGACATCCACGGATGCCACGCCGAGCTCGTCGCGCTGCTCGACAAGCTCGGGTACGCGGTCGCCGCGGACGGCCTCTCGGCGACCCCGCCGCCCGGCAGGCGCGCCGTCTTCGTCGGCGACTATTGCGACCGCGGTCCCGCCACGCCGTCGGTCCTCCGCCTGGTGATGTCGATGATGGAGGCAAGTGACGCGATCTGCCTGCCCGGCAACCACGACGTCAAGCTCTCCCGCGCCCTGAAGGGGCGCGAGGTGAAGATCGCCCACGGCCTCGCCGACTCGCTCGCCCAGCTGGAGCCGGAGCCGGGCGAGTTCCGGGAGAAGGTGGCGGACTTCCTCCAGCAGCTGGTCAGCCATGTGGTCCTCGATGACGGTCGTCTCGTGGTCGCCCACGCCGGGATGAAGGCGTCCTACCAGGGGCGTTCCTCGGCCCGGGTGCGGGATTTCGCCCTGTTCGGCGAAACTACCGGGGAGAGCGACGAGTTCGGCCTGCCGGTGCGGGTCGACTGGGCGGCCGACTATCGCGGCCGCGCCGCAGTCGTCTACGGGCACGTTCCGGTCGTCGAGCCGGAGTGGGTCAACGAGACGATCGACATCGACACCGGATGCGTCTTCGGCGGCCACCTGACCGCGCTGCGTTGGCCCGAGCGCGAGCTGGTCTCGATCCCCGCATCGCGCACGTACTACGAGCCTGAGCGCCCGCTGCGAACGGCAGAGGAAGATGGCGAAGCGAGCGAAGCCGTGGGCGCCGACCGTGAGCGCCCGCCGTTCCTGCTCGACCTCGAGGACGTAGCGGGCAAGCGCGTCGTCGAGACGCGACTGTCGCGGACCGTGAGCGTCCGCGAGGAGAACGCCGCGGCGGCGCTCGAGGTCATGAGCCGCTTCGCGATCGACCCGCGCTGGCTCGTCTATCTGCCGCCGACGATGGCCCCCTGCGCGACCTCCCGCCGGGCGGACCTCCTCGAGCACCCCGACCAGGCGTTCGAGGAGTTCGACGCCGCCGGTGTCGAGGAGGTCATCTGCGAGGAGAAGCACATGGGCTCCCGGGCGATCGTGGTCGTCTGCCGCGATGGGGAGACGGCCGCGCGTCGGTTCGGCGTCGACGCCGCCGAGACGGGAGCGATCTACACCCGCACCGGGAGACCGTTCTTGGCGACGGACGAGGATCGGGATGAGGCGCTCGGGCGAGTCCGCGAGGCCGTCGGAACCGCGGGCCTCTGGGACGAGCTCGAAAGCGACTGGCTGGTGCTCGACTGCGAGCTCCTCCCCTGGTCGGCGAAGGCCGGCGGGTTGATTCGGGAGCAATACGCATCCGTGGGGGCCGCGGCCCGGAACGGGCTCACCGCCTCGATCGCAACCCTGGAGCGCGCCGCCGACCGGGGCCTCGACGTCACCGACCTCATCGCCGCCGAGCGCCGTCGGCTCGACCACGTCGAGCGCTACGCCGATGCATATCGTCGTTACGTCTGGCCGGTGGACGGCGTCGAGGACCTGCGCCTTGCCCCGTTCCACCTGCTCGCCGCTGAGGGCCGTTCGTTCGTCGAACGCGACCACGTCTGGCACCTCGAGCGCCTCGACCGGCTGGTCGCCGCGGCACCCGACTGGTTCCAACGGACCGACCGCCGCTTCGTCCGGCTCGACGACCCCGACAGCCGCGCTGCCGCGACTGCCTGGTGGGAGGGAATGACCACCGCCCGCGGTGAGGGGATGGTGGTCAAGCCCGCATCCTTCATCGCGCAGGGGAAGCGGGGCCTGGTGCAGCCGGGGGTCAAGGTCCGAGGTGCGGAGTACCTGCGGATCATCTACGGCCCCGAGTACCTCGAGCCGAGCCAGCTCGACCGCCTGCGCAACCGCAATCTCGGACGCAAGCGCTCACTTGCCCTTCGCGAGTTCGGCCTCGGCGTCGAGGCCTTGGAGCGACTCGCCCGTGCCGAGCCGCTCTACCGGGTCCACGAATGCGTCTTCGGCATCCTCGCCCTCGAGAGCGAGCCGGTCGATCCGCGCCTCTAGGTCCCCCTCGGGAAATTTATATGTAACAAGGGAGAGGCCCGTTGCAATAGACCGGATATGAGCGTGCCCACGGAGACGCGAGACGACGCCCAACTGCTGCGGGCGTCGCGACACGACCTCGATGCCTTCGGCGAGCTCTACGACCGCTACGCCGAGCGCCTCCTCGATTACTTCACCCGCCGCGCCTCGAGCGAAGACACCGCACTCGACCGGTCGAGCGGGCGACGGCGACACGGCTCGGGGTGCTCGAACGTCTCGACCTGCCAGGCGACGCGACCGCGGCGCCGGAGTCGGGCTGGGCTGACGGCGCCGACGAACTGCTCGAATCTCTGCCCCCCACGCTGCGCACTGCGATCCGGCTGCGGATCGTCGACGAGCTCGACTACGACGAGGTCGCCGACGCCCTCGGCACCACCGAGTCGGCCGCTCGCGTCCGCGTCCACCGCGGTCTCGCCGCCCTGCGTAAGCGCCTCTCCGGATCGAAGGAGTCGCCTGCATTTCGGCACGGCCCGCGGCCGCCTGGCCCTCGCCTTCCTCGTCATCGCCGTCGCGGTCCCCGGCGTCCTCATCTCCACCGGCCTGACCGGTCCCGAACGGGCAGCCGCCAACGGCCTGCCCGCGGGATCCACGGTGATGACCGCCACCCAGCCGACCTGCACGGCGATCCGCGCGGGCGTCGAATACGAATGCGCCTTCGCCGAGTCCCTCCGGGTCGGCCTGGTCGTCCGCACCGTCGACGCGAGCGGTCAGGTCAACGGCGGCTGTCGCTCCCAGAATGCGGTCGAAACCTTCTGGATCTGTTACTTCGGCGCGGCCGCGGTCCAGCACCAGGTCGTCGCCCAGGAAGTCCTCTGAGATGAGCGCCCGGAAGGATCGCGAGGAGCGCCGGGCCGAGCGGATCGCGGCCGAGTCCGTGGCGGCGGCCTCCGACCGCCGCCACCGGGTGCTCCAGCTCGCCGCCGGGGCGGGCTTCCTCGCCGTGCTCGCGGTGGTCGTCGTCGTGATCATCGCCGGATCCGGCTCGGCCAAGGGCGGCGACCCGACCCAGATCGTCGAAGCGGGCGCCGTCGACGCGCTCCTCGCCAAGTCCCCGCAGCAGCGGCTGACGATCGGCCAGGCGGACGCGCCCGTCCACCTCTTCGAGTACGGCGACCTCCAGTGCCCCTACTGCAAGGCCTTCTCGGAAACCGAGATCCCGGCGGTGATCGAAGGTCCGGTCGACGCCGGCAAGGCGAAGATCACCTTCCGCAACCTGCTGATCATCGGCCCCGATTCCCTCCCCGCCGGCGCCGCCGCGATCGCCGCGGGCGAACAGGGGCGCGGCTGGAACTACATCGAGACCTTCTACCGCAACCAGGCCGAGGAGAACTCCGGCTACGTCACCGAAGACTTCCTCGAAGCCGTCGCCCGCGCCGCCGGCGTCAAGGACATGACGACCTGGAACAAGCGGCGCAAGAGCAAAGCCGTCCACGAAGAGGCGACGAAGACGACGGAATCGGCGGAGGGCAAGCTCGGCTTCCACGCCACCCCCTCCTTCGCGATCGAAGGACCCAAGACCGACGGCCTCGAACTCCTCGACACCCCGGAAAGCACCGAGCAGCTCGAAGCAGCCATTGCCCGGGCCGGCTGAGCCACCCGAGCGTCCCTCCGAGTGCTCAGCGGGAGAGGTAGCGGACCACGGCGAGGACGCGGCGATGGTCCTCGTCGGCCGGTTCGAGGCAGAGGGTTTCGTAGATATGGGTGACGTGGCGGCCGACCGCCTTCGTGGTCAGGGTCAGCTGCTCGGCGATCGCCCCGTTGCTCCGCCCCTCCGCCATCAGCGAGAGGACTTCGAGCTGGCGCGGGGTGAGCTGGTCGAGGAGGTCGTCGCGACGTGGCCGCGCCATCATCGTCGCCACCACCTCGGGGTCGAGGACGCAGCCGCCGGCGGCCACCCGGTGGACGTCGGCGAGGAAGGAGGCGACGTCGGCCACCCGGTGCTTCAGCAGGTAGCCGACCCCGACCGTCCCCTGCTCGACCAGCTCGGCGGCGTAGCTGCGCTGGACATGCTGGGAGAGCAGGAGGACGGCGGTCTCGGGATGCTCGGCGCGGATCCGCAGCGCCGCCTGCAGCCCGTCGTCGGCGTTCCGCGGTGGCATGCGGATGTCGGCGACAACCAGGTCGGGGCGGTGGGCGCCGACCTTGCGCAGCAGGTCGGGGGCGTCGGCGGCGCGGCCGACCACCTCGGCGCCGTCCTGCTCGAGCAGCAGGACGAGCCCTTCGCGCATCAGCGCCTGGTCCTCGGCGACGACTATCCGCACGGGACCTCGGCGAGGATCCGGGTGCCGCCGCCGGGCGGGCTCTCGACCGTGAGGCGGCCGCTCAGCGCGTCGATCCGATCGGCGAGGCCGCGCAGGCCGCCGCCGAGGTGGGCGCCGCCGACACCGTCGTCGACGACCTCGATCCGCAGGCTGCCGTCGGGGCGGGAGATGCTGAGCCGGAGCTCACCGGCGCGCGCGTGCTTGACCACGTTGGAGAAGGCCTCGGAGACGACGAAGTAGCCGGCCGTCTCGACCCCGACCGGCAGCTCGCCGGGCAGGGGCTCGAGGTCGAGCTCCACCGGGATCGGCATCCGGTCGGTGAGGTCGACCGCCGCCGCATAGAGGCCGCGCTCGGTCAGCGCCGCCGGGACGACTCCCTGGACCAGCTCGCGCAACTCGACGATCGCCTCCTGCAATCCGCCGCTCAGCGCCGCCGCGGTCTGGTCGCCCGCCGCGGCGCGGCCGGCCTCCATCGCAAGCAGCACGAGCCGCGTCTGCAGGCCGTCGTGGAGGTCGCGGGCGATCCGCCGACGCTCCGCGTCGGTCGCCTCGACCAGCCGCGCGCGCGAGACCCGCAGGTGCTCGCGGCTGGCCAGCAGCTCGACGGTCAGGCGCTCGTTGTCGAGAGCCAGGGCGGTCACCCGGGCCGCCTCGGCGACCAGCTCGTCGTCGGCGATCAGGGTCGCGTCGTAGACGATCGCCCCGACCAGCCGGCCGCCGATCCGCACCTCGGAGACCGAGCGCTCCGAGCTCCGTCCAGACAGCTCGACCTCGACCCCGTCGCGGTCGACCCAGCGCGGCGGCGCGGCAATCCGGAAGAGAAGGTCGAGCGAGTCGTCGCCGAGCACCTGGCGCAGCGCCGCCCGCAGCGCCGGGCGGCCCTCCTCGGCGTTCAGCAGGGCGCCCAGCTCCTGCACTTCCTCGGTCCGCGCGAAGCCGCCGCGGAGCATCGCGGCGACGAAGGCGACCGGCAGCCCGGCCATCACGGTCAACTGGGCGACGGCGAGTTCGAGGCCATCTTCCGGAAACCAGTTCTGGACCGCGATGCTGGCGATCGGGACGAAGAGCACGGCGAGGATGCCGTAGGCGTCGAGCGGCGCGAGCACCCGGCGCCGGGCCGGCTCGGCGCGACGCAGCCGGACGAAGAGGATCGCCGCGGTCGCCACCATCACGGCGGCGCCGGCGATCGACTGGGCCCACTGACCGACGTGGGCGAGGTCGTGGCGATTGGCGATCTGGAGGACGGTGTTCGGCCCTTCGGCGCCCTGGCCGACGAGGTAGACGGGGGCCTGCAGGACGACGGCGACGAAGTACCCGCCGAGGACGGTCAGCCGGCTGGCGCGGCCGCGGAGGCGGCCCGAGGGGAAGGCGTGCAGGAGGTGGACAGCGATCGCCAGCGGCACGGTGCTGACGATCAGCCCGACCGCGATCAGCGCCGGGATGCCGGTGTTGAGGAGGCCGGCGACCATCCAGACGAAGCCGCCGGCGACGATCACGGCGCCCATCCGGTTGCTCGGCCGCCGCGTCCAGGCGAGCAGGCCGGCGCCGACGTAGAGCAGGCCGTAGGCGGGAAAGAGCAGGAGCGCCCAGAGCGGTTCGTAAGGCCCTTCGGCCAGCAGGACCGCCTCGAGGCCGGCGAAGGCGGTGAGCGCGACCGCCATCCCGACGATCGCCGGGGCGAGCACGGCGCCGCCGGGACGCAAACGCATCCAGGCGGCGCGGCGCGCCGTTCGCGGGGGATCTTCGAAGCTCAAGGGCCGCCCTTCAGGCCGGATGAAGGTGCGAAGACCCTAACTAAACACCGCGGTTCCCAACCACCCTCCGCGTCGAAGTGGACGAATCAGCTATGCCAGATCAGCTGCTGCCCGCCCCCGGCGCGGCGCGGATCACCCGTCCGCAGCCGGCGCCGACCTGATCGCCCGGATCGGCGTAGACGGTGCTGAGCGGCGATCCACAGATCACCGTGTCGTCGCCTTCGCCGTCGGCGACATCGACCCAGTCGCGGGCCGGCCCGGCAGCGGTGCCGGTGTTGACCGTGGTCGGGCCGCTGAGGTCCTGGATCCGGTCGGCACCGGGACCGCCGTTGAGGGTGTCCGCGCCCGGGCCACCCTTGATCGCGTCGTTGCCGCCACCACCGAAGATGACGTCGTTGCCACCGCCGCCGCGGATCACGTCATGACCGCCGAAGCCGCGCAGCGTGTTGCTTTCCGGGCCGCCGATCATCAAGTCGGCGGCGTCGGTGCCGTGGTCTTCCGTGCTGACGGACGCCAGCGAGGCGTGGACCAAGGCCCCTTCGGGCGGCGGGGCGCTGCACTTTTCTTTGAGCATCTTTTCCGTCAGCGCACGCTTCTGGACGACGTATTGGGCCGCCTTCGTCGGGTCGGGATTCGGGGTGTCGAAGTAGACGCCTTCGAGCAGCCATTCGGTATTGCCCGCCTTCAGCGTCCAGTTGCCTTCGTAACGGATCACCGGGTAGTTCAGGGTGATCCAGGCAATCTTTTTTTCCGGCACCGACACGTCGACGCTCTGGTCGAACTCCCGCTCGTTGCTGACCGTGACCTTGTAGTGGAGCGTGACGCTCGCCTTGAAGAGTTCGAAGAAGCTCGCCCCGGCCGTGACGTCGACGCCGACGCTGTTGGTGATGCCGGTCTTTTCGTGGACGCCGATCGTCGTTTTGACGTCGCCTTCGTTGCAGTTGATGACGCTCGAGCCGATCACGTTCTGTTCCGCCGTGGTCGAGCGCCTTTCGGTCGGTTCGAATTCGCAGTTGTATTCCTTGCTGCAGAGCGCTTTCAGGATCTTCGCCTGACCCTGGATGTCTTCTGACTTGAGGACGTTCTTGGAGCCCGATGGGTCGAGCAGGCTGATCCGGCCGCCCGACTGGATGCTGCACTGGTAGTTGCCGGTGGCGCTGCAGCGCGTTTCGAAGTAGTTGTCGGCGACCAGCGAGATCCGATTGCCGCCGCCTTCGAAGGTCAGCGTGGCGCGGCGGGTGTACCCGTAGGGGTTTTCGAGCTCGAAGTGGAGCATTTCGCCGGTCTGCAGGACAACGCCTTTGTGCGGCTTGACCGAGCCCTGTTCGAAGACCGGTTCGCCCGCTGGGGTGGCGAACGTTTCGACCTCGGCGATCTTCATCGGCTGGCTGGTCAGGTTGTAGACGGAGAAGCCGCGAGTGCGGGCGCTCGCCGAGCCGACCACCGCCAGCATCAGCGCCATCACCGCAACCAGGGCCAGGATGAACATCGTCTTTCTCATCATCCGCGGATCGTCCCCGGCCACGGCGGTCATTTCGATGGGTCTGAGCCCCCTCCAGAGGGGGTCTGAACCCCCTGTGGCGACGCCGTCGGCGTGCAAGCCTCGCCCGACAAGGAAATCGAAGCTCGAAAGGCGATGGATGAAGAACATGAAGACTCGCACGAGGATGCTGTCGGTCCTGCTCGCCTGCGCGGCGACCGCGGCGCTGGTGACCGCCGGACCGGCCGGCGCGGCCAGCCGCGGCTACCGACTCGACAACAAGAGCAGCCACACCCTGAGAGTGGAGAGCGCCAAGCCGCTGCCCGGCTTCGTCTGCAACGCCACGATCTGCGTCGAGACCGGTCAGCCGATGGACTTCGAAGGACGTCCCGCCAATGGCACCCTGTTGACCCCGGACGGCGCGCCCCATGCCTGGGAGCTCAAGTACTCCTTCGGCTACACCTACGCGGCAAAGCTGACCTACGACATCGTCGGCACCAAGGCAACCGTCGAGTACACGATCGAGACCTCGACCTACACCAACAACTCGGCCTGCAAAGTCGTGCCGGCGAGCGCCGGGACCTGCACGGCCCACGGCCTGTCGCTCAGCTTCAGGAACTGAGCTTGTAGGAGGTCGCTCCGACTCGCGAGCATCGCCGCGCCGACCGCGGCGATGCTCGACCGATGAGTTTGGCCGCGGCCGGCAGTCTCAGCACCGTGACCTACCGATCGGAGTGGAGATGGGCAAGCTGATCTATGCGGCGATCGCATCGCTCGACGGGTACGTCGAGGACGAGGCGGGCAAGTTCGACTGGGCGATGCCGGATGAGGAGGTGCATGCGTTCGTCAACGATCTCGAGCGGCCGATCGGAACCTACCTGTACGGGCGCCGGATGTACGAGACGATGGTGTTCTGGGAGACCGCGAGCGCCGCTGCCGACGACCCGCCGGTGTTCGACGACTATGCCGGGATCTGGCGGGACGCCGAGAAGGTCGTTTACTCACGGACGCTGCAGACGGTCTCCAGTGCGAAGACGCGGATCGAGCGCGAGTTCGATCGGGACGCCGTCCTGGGCCTCAAGCGGTCCTCGGCGGCCGACATCTCGGTCGGCGGTGCCGAGCTCGCCGGCCAGGCGATCGGCGCCGGGCTGGTCGACGAATGCCACCTGTTCCTGTTCCCGGTCGTGGTGGGAGGCGGCAAGCGCGCCCTGCCGGCCGGCGTCCGCACCCAACTCGAGCTCCTCGACGAGCGCCGGTTCGGGAACGGCGTCGTCCACCTCCACTACCGGGTCGCCGCCTGATGCTGACCCTTCCTGCGCGCCTTCAGCCCTTCATCAGCAGCGTCCGCGCGCTCGCTTGCAGGGTCTTTGCGAGGTCGCGCTCGGCGGTGCCGGCGAGGCGCAGCTCACGGAAGGTCTCGTAGCTGGTCAGGACCATCAGCAGCTGTAGCGCCCGGCGCTCGCCGATCCCGGCGCGCAGCCGGCCGCCGGCGCTGAGGCGACGGGCGAGCCGCTCCATCTCGCCACGGCGGTCGGCGCGCTGGCGCTCGACCAGAGCGCGCGCCGCCGGATCGATCGCGGCAACCCCGTAGAGCTGATCGAGAACGGCATCCTCGGAGGCCCAGAAGGCGATTGCGAGGGCGACGGTCTCGGCCAGTGCCTCCTCGGGGTCGGCGAGCCCGACCGCCTCGCGCAGCTCGCGCAGGGCCGGGTTGACAGCGAAGGTGTCGCAGATCGCGTCGACCAGGTCGACCCGGGAGTGGAAGTGCTGGTAGAGGGTGGCGCGCGAGACCCCGGCGCGTTCGGCCACCTCCTCGACCGGCGCCTCGTGGAAGGTCCCCTCGGCGAGCAGCTCGCGCACCGCGCCCATGATCCGCTCGCGGGTCTGCTGCGAGCGGTCGGGACGGCGGGAGCGATAGGCGGCGGCGGGCATGGATGGAGAGTCTAGACAACGCATCTGTCGTCGGTTACATTAGCGACGTTGAATCTAGACGCCGTGTCAACCATGGGAGATGGAGAGATGCCGAAAGCCTCGAAGCAGACCGCCTCGAAAATCGACGACGCCGGCGTGCTCGAAAGCCGCTCGCAGGAGCTCGGCGGCTACACCGTCGAGTTCACGACCTTCCGCGAGGACGCCGACGCGACGCCCTTCTTCCGCGGCCTGCCCGAAGACCGCTGCCAAAGCCCGCACTGGGGTTACGTCCTGGCCGGCAAGCTGACCTTCCGCTACGCCGACCGCGAGGAGACCTACGCGGCGGGCGATGCCTACTACGGCCCACCCGGCCACGTCCCGGTCGTCACCGCCGGTACCGAGATCGTCGAGTTCAGCCCGACCGACGAGTACGCGCGGACGCTGGCGGTCGTCGCCGAGAACCTCGCCGCGATGACGGGCGGCTGAGACGGGAAGGTCCTACTTGCAGGTCGTGACCGTGGTCTTCAGCGTCTTCGAGACGGTGGTGTGGCGATGGCCGACGTGGAGGATCACGCTGATCTTCGCCGCCACGGCCAGTGTGGCTCCCTTGCCTACCCCCCTGGTGGCGAAGCTGGTTTCGAACGGCTTGCGGTTGTCGGTCGCGACCTTCTTCTTGCCGAGATAGAAGGTCACCTGCTTCACCGTGTAGGCGGTTTTGTGGGCCTTGGACCCCTTGCGCTTGACGGCCACCTTGGCCTTGAAGATCTGGCCGCCTGGGACACATTGCCTGGGCGTGGTCAATTCACCGACCAGGCCGTGGCCGAGTGAGCCGGTGACCGCCCTCGGCGCGCCTTCACCGCCAGGGTGCGTCGGCCGCGTCGGCGCGCCTCCCCCACCCGTGCCACCGCCGCCGCCTGGCGCGGGTGGGCTCGGCGGCGCCGGTTCGCCGGCCGCCAGCGGCAGGGCGAAGTCATGGCCGTTGTCGTTGTCCCAGTAGGTGAGCCAACCGTCGCCGGCCGCCGTGGTGACGATCCGCATTTCGCGGTAGGCATGTTCGGGCAGGGTCTGCGGATTGCTGAAGACGGTGTTGGTGGCGTCCTTCGCGTAGCGGTAGTGGAAGCCGTCGAGGCCGCCGTAGGCAAGGTGGAGGAGCCCGGCGGAGTCCTCGGAGATGGCGAACCTTTCGGCGCCCGGAGGGCTGATCGCGACCTGCGGTTCGAAGGTGACCCCGTTGTAGCGCTGGGCGACCACGGCGCTGTCGCCGGGGCGCACGTAGGCGACGTAGAGGCCGTTCGGGCCGGTCACCATCCGCACCTGGTCGCCGCCGCCGATCGCTTCGCCGATGCTCAGCGGCGCCGACCAGCCGGCGGCCGACTGGATCGAGGCCGGCGTGCCGGTGGCGCCGACGTACCGACGCCAGAGAACCGCGTCTCCCTGCGTCTGGTCGATGTAGGCGAGGGATAGCAGCGCGCCCTGGGCCGAGATCGTCGCGTCGCTGGTCGAGTCGGTGGTGAAGTGGAAGGTCGAGCCGGGCCCGCTCGCCGCCGTCAGCGCGGTCGCGGTGAGGATCGGGGCGACCGAAGGGCCGGTGCCGACGGTGGCGATCACGGTGGCGGTCGGGTTGACGGTCCCGGCCGGAGCGAGCACGGCCGCGCCGAAGTCGAGTTGGGCGCCGGGGATGCCTTCGGTCGTCCCCAGCGTCGTCGCTGCGCCGAACGGCTCGCCGCTCCATAGAAAGTGATCTTCGGCGGCGGCCCCTTTCGCCCGGGTCTGGAGGACCCGGATCACGCCGCCTTCGACCAGCGGCTGGTTGGCGACGTCGGTTTTGAATTCCGACAGCGGGCTGGTGAGCACCGCGGACGCCGAGCAGCCGCCGGCGCCGGGATCGATGCGGCAGTAGTGGAGCGTGTCGACCCCGGGCGATTCTTCGGCGGCATAGGTGAGCGCGGCGCTGCCGCCGGCGGTGAGCGCCAGACCGGGACCGGCGCTGTCGGCGGGGCCGAGGTCGATCGGGTCCGCAGCGAGCGCCTCGCCTGCCCCACACAGCAGCACGAGCGACAGCACCACGGTGGCGACGAGTGCGGCGGTCCGGTCCATGGCCCGGCATGGTGCTGTTCGACGACCACCACCACAATGGGGAATTCTCCCCAGGCGACGCCCGGTGACCGACGCCTACGTGCGCGGTCGCAGCTCCCCGTGGACGAGACCAGCGGCGGCGGTCCGGTTGCTCACCCCGAGCCGCTGGAGGATGTGCTCGACGTGGTGGCCGACGGTCCGCACGCTGATCCCCAGCCGATGGGCGATCTCGGCGTCCGAGCATCCCTCCCCGAGGAGCGCGAGGACCTCCGCCTGGCGACGGGTGACCGGCAGCGCCTCCAGCAGCTCCGCCGGCTCGGGCGGGCCCGTGCGTCGCTCCTGCAACACCAGCAGCCGCTCCTCACCGGGACCGCCGACGAGCACGATCTCGAGGCGGCGATCGGGCCGGGTGCGGACGAACCGCGGCGGACGAACGGAGGCACGGGAGGCCTTGAGCCACTCGGCCAGCTCGGCAGGCAGGAGTCCAGGCTTCGAGCGGCCGTCGAACCAACGGCGCAGCACCTCTTCGACACCGGCATCCGGATCGGCGATCCCGCCCTCCGCGTCGACCATGACGACGCATGCCCCGGCGTGCTCCAGGCCGCGCTCGAGCGCCGCCCGCCGACGTTCGGCCTGTCGATTGAGCTCGAGCCGCCCGTAGGCCGCCCGCAGGTGCGGAGCCAGCGTGTCGAGCAGCGCCCGTTCGCGAGCGCCGAAGGGGCGGTCGACCCGGTGCACGGTGAGGGCGGCGGTCCGCCGGCTGTCCCAGGCCAGATGCAGAGAGAGCTCGCCGCGCAGGCCCAGGCGCCGATAGGCGGAGTAGATCCCGAGCTTCCGCCACTCGCGGGCGGGGATGAAGTCGGAGTAGCTCTGCACCTCGGGATTGGGACGGACCAGCTGGCGCGCGAAGACAGGGTGCTGGTGCATGTGGGCTGCCCACTCGGCCAGCGCCTCGGCCTCGAACACATAAGGCTGGGTGATCTGAGGCAGCACCCCGATCTCCCCGTCGCCACCGCCGAGGCGCACTTCCCCGGCGCCGACGTACTCCGCACCGACCAGGCTCGGCAGCCCCAACAGCACCGCCTCCAGGTCGGCGGGGCTCCCGCAGACCGCGAGGTCGGCGGCCAGCGCGAGCGCGGCGTTTGCCTCGGATGCCCCCAGCGATCCGGCGGTTGCCATGCCTCCCAGGATAGGCAGGAATCCCCATCGCGCATGAGGGAGTGGACACTGAGGCCGCTCCCGCTGGCCATCTCCTCCGGCGCTACTCCCTCGCCTCCGGCTTGATCCGGGCGTAGGCGAAGGAGCCGACCAGCAAAAAGAGGCCGAGGCCGACAAAGGAGAGGACGCGGGCGAGCTCGTCGAGCTCGGCCAGGTCGTAGGTCCAGACCTTGACGATCGCCACCGCCAGCAGGGCCAGACCGCCGAGGCGGACCGCGGCCTGGCGGCGCACGAGGCCGACGATGACCGCGCCGATCGCCGTCACGGTCCAGAAGGCGGAGAGCCAGGCCTGGCCGGACTGGCGAGTTTCGCCGAGGCCGTAGACGCCGAGGGTGTCGACGATCAGGACCGAACCGAGGTAGACCAGGCTCGTGGCACCCACGAGGGCGGCGACCTTCGCCCCCTCGGGCGATACCCGCCGCGCGAAGTGGGCGCCCGCGAACCCGGCGATGGCGCAGGCGGAGATCGCGATCACGGCTCCGCTTAGGCTCGCGACGCCGTCGAAGATCGCGCTCGGAGGCGCCTCGACGATCAACGTGTGGCCCACCGCCAGGACGAGGAAGCCGCCCGCCGCGACCAGCATCCGCTCGGCGCTCGAGAGCGCCGGGCTCGGCGTCGCGTCGAGTCGCGAGCCCAGCCCGGCCAGGACGATGCCGGCGGCCACCCAGCCGCAGACCAAGGCGGGACCGTGGAGCGCCTCGCCGATCCCGATCGCGGTCAGGGCGACACCGAGCCCGACCAGAAGCGCGCCGAGTTCGCGATGGATCCGCAGCCGGATCCAGGCGATCCCGAGGCCGATCTGGAGAGCGGCGAAGCAGAAGAGCAGGACCACCGCGGCGGTGTGGTGGCCGGCCCCGTCGAGGGCCCGGAAACCGGGCCAGACGAAGGCCCAGCAGCTGCCGAACAGCAGCAGCCAGGACGCCAATGGCAGCACCTCCTGGGTGCGCCTGCGCAGCTCGTAGCCGAGCGCGGCTCCTGCGTAGAGGACCCAGAACCCGGCCAACACAGCGATCACCAAGGCCAGATGGTCGTGACGCTCGAGGCTGGCCCAGACGATGAGCTGTGGCACCGAGACGACGAAGGCGCCGAGCGCAAGCCAGTCCCAGCGCTGCCATACGAGGATGCCGACGGTGGCGGCGAGAGCGGTTGCGACGAAGGCGATCGACGCGCCGGAGGGATCGACGCCGACGAGCGCCGGCGTGGTCAACGCCCCGAGCGAGCCGATCGCGGCGACCACCGAGGACTTCCAGCGGACGGCGATCAGGAAGCCGACCGCGGCGACCGCCGCCCCGCAGGCGAGGCCGAGCGCGGGCGAGATCAACGAGTAGGCCTGGGTGGCGACGACGATCGTGCCGAAGAGCCCGGAGATCGCACTGGCGACGAGCGCCCGAGCGGCCTCGGTGCGACCGCGACGCTCATGGAGCCAGACGCCGCCACCGAGCGCGACGAGCGCGATCGCCGCGGCGATGATCGTCCGCGTCTCCTCGTCGAGCCAGCCACGACTGATCGCCATGCCAAGGAAGAGGACGGCGGCGACGAGGATCGCGACGCCGCCGATCCAGGCGAGGACGCGGCCGCCGAAGACGGCCTCGAAGTCGACCGCGGTTCGCGACATTTGGGTCGCGCTCGCGGTCGTGGTGGTGCTCGCCTTCGGCCAGGCGAGCTCGTCGAGGTCCATCTCGGCGCTCATCTGACGTACCGGTGCGTGCCCCCAGTCGGGCGGCAGCTGCGGTTCCGGCAGCTCCACTTCGACTTCCAGGCGCCGCAGCCGCGAGGTCACGTCGGCGAGCTCGTTCTCGACCTGCCTGAGCCTGCTCTCGGTGGTCATCAGGCCGCCCTGCTTCCGGTCGTCATCGAAACCTCCCGTGCGTCGTTGTTGACCATTGGTCGATAACCGTAGCAGCCTTGTAGACCGGCGGTCAACAAGTAGACTGGAGGTGTGCCAGAGCCCTCTTACCGGCGCCTCGACGTCGACGAGCGCCGCCGCCAGCTGCTCGAACGCGGGGCCGAGCTGTTCACCAGCCACCGCTATGACGAGCTCTCGATGAGCCGCATCGCGGCCGAGGCAGGGATCTCGAAATCCCTGCTCTACCACTACTTTCCGAGCAAGCAGGCCTTCTTCGAGGCGACCCTGGGCGCCTGGGCCGAGGAGCTGCGGACGCGGACCGAGCCCGACCCCGACCTCCCCCCCGCCGAGCAGTTGACCGCCGCCCTCGGCGCCTTCCTCGCGCTGATCGAGGAGAACGCGGTCGCCTACCGCAACCTGATCAGCAGCGCCGCGGCCGCGCCAGAGATCGGCGACCTGATCGAACAGGTCCGCCGCCAGACCGCGGCCCGGATCCTCGCCGGGATCTATCCGGACGGGGCGCCGCCGAAGGCCCGCGCCGCGGTGAGCGGCTGGCTCTGGTTCATGGACGGCGCCTGCCTCGACTGGCTCGAGCACCGCGACATCGGGCGCGACGAGCTCCGCGACCTTCTCCTCGGCGTCCTGATGGGCGCCCTGATCGCGAGCGGCTCGCCGCCCGACCTCGGCGGGTGACCGCCGGCCCGCCGCGTTAGGCTGGGACGGTGGCGCATCCCTCCGCGGTCGAAGCCGAAGACATGGCTCGTGAGGACTCGAAAGAGGCGATCGACGCCGCCCGTTCCGGTGGCGTCACGCAGCCGATCGTGGGGATCGCCGACGGCGCCGAGCACCAGGCCCGGACGACCGGCTTTCATCGGCACTGGTGGCGCCAGCACGACGAGGACTGGCCCGCGGACGTCCGCGAGGCCTACAACGAGACGTTCACCCGGGAGCTGCTGGCCGCCAAGGTCGCGGTGGTCGAGCTCCAGTTCGACGCCGCCGGGGGCAAGTGGACCAACGTCGGCGTCGTCGACCTCGAGCGGTGGGAACCCACGTTTCCCTTCGACCCGGAGAGCACCGGCTGGATCAGGCAGGACCCGCGTTCGCGGGTCGGCTGGCGGCGACGCTCGGTCCTGCGAAAGCTCTTCGCGCGGAAGAAGCCGCCCGAGTCCGGTCAGTCGAGCTTCTCGGCCAGCTCGATGATCATCCGGCCCGGCCCGCGGAGGTAACAGAGGCGGTAGCTGGTGCCGTAGTCGATCACCTCGCCGACGAGCTCCGCCCCATGGGTAAGCAGGCGGGCGAGGGTCGCCTCGACATCGTCGACGGCGAAGAGCAGGTGGTTCAGGCCCGGCGTGTTCGGCCGCGGCGGCTCCGGATCGCCCGCGCGCGCAGGCGAGCGGTACTGCACCACCTCCACCTTGCCGTGGCCGTCCGGGGTCTGCAGGAAGGCGAGGTCCGAGCGGACGCCTTCGAGGCCGGTCATCCGGTCCACCACCTCGCCCTCGACCGAGGTTTCGCCGTCAAGCTCGAGCCCGAGCGCGACGAAGAACGCGACCGCCGCCGCGAGGTCGTCGACGACGATCCCGACGTGCTCCATCCGTTCCACCGCCATCCGGCGATCGTACCCGCGATAAGAGAGCGGCGAGGCCAACGATCCCGCCTCCCTAGCATGGGCGGCGATGGCCCCCGCCTTCGTCACGGTCGAGATCTGGTCCGACATCGCCTGCCCCTGGTGCTACCTCGGCAAGCGGCGCCTGGAGAGTGCGCTGGAGCGCTTCGACCGGCGCGACGAGGTCGAGGTCGTCTGGCGCTCCTTCCAGCTGCAGCCGGACGCGCCGCGCTTCGGCGAGCCCGGCGCGGGCGCGCCGACCCGTGAGTACCTGGCGGCGCGCGGCTTCTCCCCCGCCCAGGTCGAGGAGATGCAGGGACGGCTGACCGCGCTGGCCGCGGGGGACGGGCTCGACTACCGCCTCGACCTCGGCAAACACGGCAACACCTTCGACGCCCACGCGCTGACCCACGCCGCCGCCCGCCACGACTTCGGCGACGCGATGGTCGAGCGCCTCTTCCAGGCTCAGCACGTGGAGGGCCTGCGGATCGACGATCCCGCGGTGCTGACCCGGCTCGCCGCCGAGGTCGGCCTCGGCGAGGCCGCCGCGACGCCGACCGAGGCCGACCGGCAGGCGGTCCGCGACGACCTCGAGGAAGCCGGGCGGATCGGGATCACCGGCGTGCCCTTCTTCCTCTTCGCCCGCCGCCTCGCCGTCTCCGGCGCCCAGCCGAGCGACCTGCTGCTCGAAGGCCTCGAGCAAGCCGCTAAGGCCGGATCACCGGCCTTAGCGGCGCGCCCCGAGTCGGGTCGAGCACGCTGAGAGAGGACACACATCGATAACGGGGCCTCGGCGACTGCCGACTTGACCCCGCCATAGCGAGGTCAAGTCGGCAGTCGGCCGGCGGGACGTCGTAGGACCCACGGGTCAGCCGAGGAAGGTCACCGAAGGCGCGAGAAGTGACGCTTCCGCGCGGGGCCCCCACGATGAGTTCGCAGTAATCCCCGGATAGCGAGGATTACTGCGAACGCACCGGGGTCGCCGGGCCCGACGCCGTCTAGGCAGGGATTCCGGGAGGGCCGATGATCTCGATGCCGAACTGGGCCGCGACGGCGGTGAGGCCGGCGACGTCCGGGGGCTCGGTGGCCGCGGGCGGGATCTCCAGGCGCTCCGCCGGCCCGCCGACCGCGCGCATGAAGTCCTCGAATCCGGCGGGCTCGGCGCCGAGCAGGAAGCGAGCCTGGTCGGAGCTGACCAGGAAGGTGTGCGGGATGCCCTTCGGGCCGAAGACGAAACTGCCCGCCGGAGCGACGATGGTCTCGCCGCCGACCCAGAAGGTCAGCTCGCCCTCGATCACGTAGAACCACTCGTCCTCGCGGCTATGGACGTGGAGGGGCGACCCCGAGCCCCGCGGCGCCAGGTGCTCGATCAGCGCGAAGGTGCCGCCGGTCTTCTCACCGTCGGCCTTGACCGTGGCGAGAATGCCGAGGAACCAGAGGGCCTCGCCCGCGTCCGGGAGGGCGACGATCGGGGCCACTGCGTCGGTGCTGCCGTTCATCTTCTTCTGCCTTTCGTGTCTCGAATGGTCGAGTGACCCAAAGGCTCGCGCGCGGGCGCCGTGATTCCCATCCCCGGATGCGGGGATATTTCGCGTACCCGGGTCGCGGCGCGATAATCGAGCGATGAGAGAGCCGGAATGGTCGCCAGGCCGGCTGAAGACCGAGATCGCCGCGCTCGGCGAGCGGGGGCTCTCGCGCGAGGAGTACTTCGCCGAGCTGGCGCCGCGCCTCCGACGCGCCCTGCCCAGCGATGGCAGCTGCTGGCACACCATCGATCCGCAGACCCGCCTCTTGACCAGCGACGAACCGCGCGAGCTGATCGACCGCGGCATCCTCGATCCCGACACGGCGGCCGCCGCCGGCGAAGTGATCGTCAACAGCGAGTACGTGGGCGAGGACGCCAACGGCTTCGCCGCACTGGCCGCGCGCCGGGTCCCCGTAGGCATCCTCGCCCAGGCAACCCGCGGCAGGCCGGAGCGGAGCGCCCGCTACCGGGATCTGCTCGAGCCCGCCGGGATCCCCCATGAGCTGCGGGCGGCGTTCGTCATGCGGGGTCGGGTCTGGGGCGCCGTCCACATCGCCCGCCGCGAGGCGAGCGGCGCCTTCGAGCAGCGCGATGCGAACGTCCTCGCCCAGGTCGTCCCGGCGATCGCGGCGGGGATCCGTGGCTCGCTTCGCTTCGACGCGGCGCGGCGCGCCACCGGTGCCGAAGCGCCTGGCCTGATCGTCGTCGACTCCGGCAACGAGGTGGAGATGGTGACGCCGCCCGCCCGGCCGCTGCTCGCCTCGCTCGGCACCGAGGAGGTCGAACCGGGCCACGGCGGCCTGCCGTCGGGGATCCAGGCGCTCGCCTCCTTCGTCCGCGCCCAGGACGCGCCGACGACGGACGGCGGCAACGTGGTGACGGTGCCGGGGCGCGACGGCTGGGTCACCCTGCACGCCTCGAAGCTCGACCCGGTCGGAGCGCGAGTCGCGATCGTGATCGAAGTCGCCGGCGGGCCCCGGGCGGCGACCGTGCGGCTCGAGGCGCACGGTGCGACGGTGCGCGAGCGCGAGGTGGCGACGCTGATCGCCCGCGGCCTCGGCAACCCGGAGATCGCCGAGACGCTCGTCCTCTCACCGCATACGGTCCAGGACCACGTCAAGAGCCTCTTCGAGAAGCTCGGCGTCGCCTCCCGCCAGGAGCTCGTCGCCCGCGTGTTCCTCGACGGGTACCTGCCTGAGGTCGAACAACGGACCCCGCTCACCTCGCACGGCCGGTTCGAGCTCGACTAGCCGGCGAGCACCTGGCCGCGCAGCGCTTTCAGGGCGACGACGTAGATCTCGGAGAAGGTCGGGAAGGGCTGGATCGTGTCGACGAGGACGGCGAGCGGGATGCCGGCGCGGATCGCCACCGTCGCCTGGCCCAGCCACTCCCCCGCCTCCGGGCCGAGGGCGTGGGCGCCGACCAGCCGCTCGCCGTCGCTGAGCAACGTCAGGTAACCCTTCGACTCCCCGTAGGCGTGGGTGTAGGTGGCGGTCTTGCCGATTTCGGTCAGCTTCGCGGTGCCGCTGAAGGGGGCCTCGTTGGCGCCGACCGCGGCCGCCTGGGGGTCGGTGTAGGTGACGCGGGGGACCGCGTCGTAGTTGACCGGGCGGTCCTCGCCGAGGAGGTTCGCCGCGACGACCTCGCCCTCGTACTTGCCGACGTGGGTGAGCGGCCAGGCGCCGTTGACGTCCCCGATCGCCCAGAGGCGCTCGCCCGCGCGCAGGTGGTCGTCGACCTTGACCCCGTTGCGGTCGGGCTCGATCCCGACCGTGTCCAGGCCGATGCCCTCGACCCGGGGCCGACGACCGGTGGCCACCAGCAGCTTGTCGCCGCGCAGCTCGCGGCCGTCGCCCAGGTCCAAGACGAACTCCTCGCCGTCGCGCCGCGCCGCCTGCGCCTGGGCGCCGAGGACGAGCTCGATCCCCTCGCGGCGCAGTTCCTCCCCCAGCGCTTCGCCGAGCGGCGCCGGTTCGCGGGCGAGCAGATGGGGCGCACCGTCGACCACGGTGGCGCGGCCGCCGAGCCGCGTCGTCGCCTGGGCCATCTCCACCCCGGCCGGGCCGCCGCCGAGCACCAGCAGGTGGCGTGGCACCGCCTTCATGCTGGTCGCCTCGCGGGTCCCCCAGACGCCGTCGAGGTCCCGCAGTCCCGGCACCGGCGGCACGAACGCGTCGGCCCCGTTCGCCAGCACCACGTGCGCGGCGGTGTGGATGGTGCCGTCGACTTCGACCGCGCCGGTCCCGGCCAGCCGCCCCGACCCGCGGATCAGGGTGATCCCGTGCTGCTCCAACCAGGTCGCTTCGCCGGTGTCGTGCCATTCGGAGACCATGAAGTCGCGCCAGGCGAGCGCCGCCTCGACATCGACCTCGGCGCTTGCCGCCGCCTGGCGCGCGCCCGCCACCGCCTCGCCCGGCCGCAGCAGCGACTTCGACGGGATGCACGCCCAGTAGGTGCACTCGCCGCCCGCCAGCTCGCGCTCGACCACGGCGACGCGAAGCCCGCCCGCGGCGAGCGCCCCGGCGCAGTGCTCGCCCGGCGAGCCCGCGCCGAGCACGATCACGTCGAAGTCGTACTCACTCACTGAGGCAGCTCTTCCCCGGCTGCCTCACGCACCATGTACTCGGCGTACCAGTCGGGCCAGTTCGGGTCCTCTTCGCCGATCCGCTTCTCGTGCTCCCCATGGGCCGCCGCGGCGCGCCGCAGCGCCTCCGCCAGCTCCGGTGCCGAGTCGTAGCTCGTCGCCATCGTCTGCTCCTCTCGTCCGGCCGGCCGCTCAGCGGCCCGGCGCGCGGGTGTTGATTTCCTGCAAGAGCCAACCGTTGCCATCGGGGTCGCTGAAGGAGGCGAAGGAGCCGTAGTCGGCGTTTTCCGGCGCCGGCCCGGGCGCCCGGTTGGCGGCGCCGATGTGGTGGAAGATCCCGCCCGCGTCGTGCCAGACCTCGCTGACCTCGACGCCCTTGGCGACGAGCCCCTCGCGGGCCGCCTCGATATCGGTGACGGTCAGCTGCAGGGCCTCGTAGGAGCCCGGTTCGGCGGCGGTGATCCCTTCGCCGATGATGATCGAGCACTCTGACCCGGGCGGCGTGAACTGGACCACGCGGAAGCCCGGCTGATCGCCGACGTAGTCGATGTCCATCCGCCAGCCGAGCCCTTCGTAGAACGCTTTCGCGCGATCGACGTCGGACACCGGCACCAACACCACCTCGAGCTTCATCTCCATCCCCGCGCCACTCATTCCCATCCCCTTTGCGTCGATGCGATCGGCGGTCCAGCCTAACCCGCGACCCACCAAGTGCGTTCGCACTTATCACCGCATAGCGGTGATAAGTGCGAACTCATCTGGCGACGCGGCTCAGGCGGGCGGGGCGTCGGCCTGGGCGATCTCGCGGACCGGCTCCGGGACCAGCGCCCGCCACGTCCAGACGGCACCCGCGTAGATCAACACCGAGAGCACGGTCGCGGCGCTGACCACCATGCCCGCCGCGGTCGCGCCGGCGAGGTTCGTCGTCCCCAGCGCGGCGACGGTGGCTGCCGGGCCGGTCCCGATCCCCAGCGGCAGCAGGCCGACCGCGCCCATGGTGAAGAGGACGAGGCAGACGTGGGCCGGGTCGGCGGGAAGGTCGAATCCGGCGAGGACGATCCAGGTGCGGACAAAGGCCATCGCGGTGAAGGCGCCGACGATCAGGGCGAGCCGGTTGCGCAGATCCGGGTCGGCGATCACGCCGAGCCCGGCCGCGAGCCGCTTGTCGCGAAAGCGCGAGTAGGCGAAGCGCAGGCCGGCGAGGATCGCCAGCGCGCCGGCGAGCATCGCCCAGGGCGCCCAGCGCGGGATCGTCCCGACCGCGGTCGAGGCGACCGCGGCGAGGAGCGCCGAGGCGACGACCTCGAACATCACGATCGGTGCGTCGGCGAGGGCGACCTGGGAGACGGGCGGCGCGCCCGGCCCGCCGTAGCGCCGCAGCAGCGCGACCCGCGTCGGCATCGCCGCCTGCCCCTGGAGCGTGCCGGCGAGGAACGCCCCCGCGTTGGCGGCGTGGACCGCCCGCGGCTCGAGCCGTTCCCCGCCCGCCGCCCGCAGCACCGTGCGCCACCCCTCGGTCCGCAGCGACAGCGTCAGCAGGTGCGCCGCCACCGCCCCGCCGATCGTCAGCGGCGTCACCGCGGTGATCGCTTCGAGCACCGAGGTGCCCCGCGTAAGGACGATGTAGGCGACCAGCGCGACCGCCAAAAGGGGAATACCACCCGAAAGCGCCTGCCGCGCCAACCTCATCCAAGGTCTCGGATCGCGGGTGATGGCCGAAAGATGAAGCACCCGGCGGATGCTCATGTGAACAGATGAAAAACCGCTTGGAGCGGGTTAAATGTCGCGTGAGACGACGGAAATGCGGGCGGAGGGACTTGAACCCCCACGGGCCGAAGCCCACCAGGACCTAAACCTGGCGCGTATACCAATTCCGCCACGCCCGCACGGCGCCCGGATGGGCTTAACGAGCGGTCAATTGCCGCGTCGAGCACAGATTCTATGATCCGGGCGTGCCTGTAGGGGAGGTCAGACCGGGCTACGAGCTGTGGCGGCCGAATCGGGAGAAGGCTTCGTCGGTGACGACGAAGTGGTTGATCGTCCTGCTTCTGCTCATCACGGCCGTGCTTGCCGCGATCATCACGATCGGCGGTTGGTCGGTGCTGCAGGGGGGCAACGGCATGGGCTTCGTCTGCGCGATCTACGCGATCCTCTACGCCTTCTTCGCCTTCCTCGTCGCCCGCTGGCGGCGCGGGATCCTGCCGCTGGCGGCGGCGCTGTCGATGATCCTGGCGATCTTCTGCGCGGTCGGCGCCAACAGCTGGTTCGCCCGCGACAAGTCCGGCTTCAGCGAAGCGGGCCTCTCCTCGTCGTTGGTCGGGGTGCTCGTGCTGATCCTGATGGTGGTCCAGCTGGTGGTGATCGTCGCCGCGCTCTACGGCTTCAACCAGGGCTGGAACATCGAGGAGGAGCGCCCGATCGGCAACGGCGAGGACTACGGCGCCGGCTCCTCCTCGGGCGGCGCCGCGCCCCAACCCGCCTAGTCCGCTCTAGAGTTCCTTCGCTGCGTCGCGCCGGAGTGGCGGAATTGGCATACGCGATCGACTCAAAATCGATTGCCCTTGCGGGCTTGTGGGTTCGAGTCCCACCTCCGGCATAAGTCGCCGCCGGCGCAGGAAGGCGACCGCGCAGAGTCCCCAGGCGGCGACGACGAGCAAGGCCCCGAGCACGTCGCTCGGGTAGTGCCAGCCGAGGATCACCACCGCGAGGGCGACCGCCGTGGTGAGCGCCGCCCCGACCGCGGCGGCGAGCAGCCGATGGCCGGCGGGCACGACCAGCAGCAGCGCCACCGCGATCGAGGCCGCCGCCGTGGTGTGCCCGCTGGGGAACGAGTCTGGCCAGGGCAGTTCCCAGCCGCGTTCGAACGCCTTGCTGCGCACGTGTTCGAGCACGCTCTTCAGCACCTGGGTGGTGACGTTGGCGCCCGCGACCACGACGGCGGCGGCAAGCACCTCGCGGCGCCGCCCGAAGCTCAGCCCGATCGCGCAGACCGCCGCCAGCATCACCAGCAGCGCGGCCACGTCGCCGAGGTTGACGAATGCCGCGCCAAACGCGTGGCCGACGCCGGCTTCGCGCCGCAGGTCAAACAGAAGATGGCGATCGAGGGTCTCCACCGGGCCGAACGAGTAGGCGGCGACGGCCAGTGGGACGAGCGCGACCGCGCACAGGAGGGCGGCGAAAAGCGGCGCTTTTACGCTCCGGGACATCCCGAAACGGTAGCGTCCCCACGGAGGCGCCCCATGTTCGGCCACCGATCGAAGAAAACCCGCGAACGACTGGAAGCCGGCGGCGTCCGCGCGGCGGCAACGGTGCTGGAAATCTCCGGTGGCCGGGTCTCGGTCACGACCGGCAATCCGCAGATCGCCGCCAACACCGAGCTGCCGATGAAGCTCAGGCTGCGCGTGGAACCTGAGGGCGAGGAGGCGTTCGAGGTGGAGACCAAGATGACCTTCTCGCAGTTCGGCCTTCCGCGGCAGGGGGGCAAGATCGCCGTGCTCTTCGACCCCGACGACCATGACACCGTGATTCTCGATCGGACGGCGAGCGGCGGCCTGTCGCTGGCGGCGGACAAGATCCGCGAGCGCGCCGAGGAGACCCACCATCCCGAGCTCGATTCGATCGCCGACATGGTCGAACAGGCGTCGTCCGGAGGCAGTATCGATATCGAGGGCCTGCAGCGTCAGATCCGCGAGCAGTTCGCGCCCGGCGGCAGTGCCACCCCCGACCTGAGCGCCTTCTTCCCCACCGCGGCCCCGCGTGAGGACCCGGTCGACAAGCTCGCCAAGCTCGCCGACCTGAAGGAGAAAGGACTCCTCACCGATGAGGAGTTCAACACCCAGAAGGCCCGCATCCTCGGCGAAAGCTGAGGCGCCAGGCCCCGCGCTCAGGCCGCTTGCGCTTCGGCGTTGCGGAGCTCGTTGAAGTTGACGGCGGTGGTGGTCGCGAGCACGTACTCGTCGATCTTCAGCAGCAGGCCGGCTTCGACCAGCGCCGTGATCGCCCGCGCGGCCATCTCGACGTCGCCGATCCGCGCCATCACAGCCTCGATCCGCAGTTCCGCGGGCCGTTCTGTGAGGACGAGCCGCAGGATGATCGCCTGCGCCTCGCGCTCCCGGTCGGCGTCGTGAACGATCCGCAGGACCGGTCGCCGCTCACCCTGCTCCACCTCCGCGACCCCGTCGCGAAGCTCCATTGCGTCTATGTCATGAGTCTCTACGAACATGTGTTCGATAGTGGCAGCGCTTCCGGCGGAAAAGCGGTGCTGCAAGGAATGGTGCGTGGGGGTGGGGGCGGGGGCGGGGACGGGAAGGGACGGGTGAGGGACGCGGCGGGCGGGCGGCCGACGGGGGCCGGGTAAGGGACGCCCAGGGACCCGGCCCTCTCGGCGGCGACCCGGGCAGGCTGAGGCCGCCGCCGAGAGGGCCGGGTTTCGTGGGGATGTGCATGAGACGCCGGGGAGGCGTCACATGGACGCGCGGATCGTCACGGAGACGCGCGGATCGTCACGAAGACGTGGGATCTGACGCGGTCTCCCCAT
>DATEDJ010000077.1:0-51331 GCA_035281725.1 Solirubrobacterales bacterium | reverse complement strand
CGCCCTCGTCGCCGACCACCTGGAGCGGCTAGGCGTGAGCTACTCGGGAATCTTCCCCAACTCCAGGGCCGACGGCGACGTGCTGCGGATGCAGTCGCTGCACCGGGTCCGAGTCAAGGCCGACGACATCGCCGTCGCCTCGGACCACGGGCGCGAGCTGCTCGATTACGTGCTGGCGGACCTGGAACGCCGCGACTAGACCGCGACCTCGCGCGAGGCGAGGTGGGCGCCGACCTTGCGCTTCACCCGCTGCAGGGCGTTGTCGACCGTCTTCGTGTCGCATTCGAGCCGCTCGGCGATCTGCTCGTAGGAGTGACCGTCGAGGTAGAGCGACAGCACCCGGCTCTCCAGATCCGAGAGCACCCCGGAGACGCCCGAGAGGCAGGAGACGAGGCTCTCCAGCTCTTCGGTCGCGATCACCTGGTTGACCGGGTCGTGGACGCTCGGCCCCGGCAGGATCTCGTCGAGGGTCGTTTCCGAGTCGCCGCCGGCGGCGGGGGTCTGGCTGAACGAGACGTACTGGTTCAGCGGCGTGTGCTTGTTGCGGGTCGCGGTCTTCACCGCGGTGATGATCTGACGGGTGATGCAGAGCTCGGCGAAGTTGCGGAAGCTCGACTCACGGTCGGTGCGGTAGTCGCGGATCGCCTTGTAGAGGCCGAGCAGGCCCTCCTGGATCAGATCGTCGCTCTCCCCCCCGAGGAGGAAGTACGACGAGGCCTTCAAGCGGACGAAACCGCGGTACCGCTTGACGATCGCGTCGTAGGCATCGGTGCGGCCGTCCTTGGCGAGGGCGACCAGATAGTGATCATCAAGCTCAGCTTGAGGGTTAGCTCGAACGGCCATGGACGAGCCACGGCCCGCCGTGGTCGGCCGAAATTCCTGCTTAGGCGTCAATAGTGCCACAGATCCTTCTCCTTGCTGAAGGGTCGTGGCGCCACTTACCTCCCCCGAGGCGCCCTACTTATCCGGTGGGCTTTCCTCAGACTCAAGCTGAGGTTCACCCTTTATTAGGGCGCCAGTTTACGCGCCAGCGGAGTTCTGTCAACCCCAAATTGCGACTTTTTGCAACCGCCGTTGCATTTGCCGCCTCAAGAAGGACCGGCAGACGGGATCAGGAGCGTTGGCGGACGGACTCGAAGAGGAGGGCCGTGGCGGCGGCGGAGACGTTCAGGGACTCGATCTGGCCCAGGGTTGGCAGGGCGATCAGGGCGTCGCAGTTGGACGCCACCCGGGGACGGAGACCCTTCCCCTCACCTCCCAAGACAATCACCGTGGGGCCGGTCAGGTCGACCCCCCAGGGCGGCTGTTGGCCATCCGCGTCGGCGCCCCAGATCCAGAAGCCCGCCTCCTTCGCCTCGACCAGCCAGTCGGCGAGATTCCGCACCTGGGCGACCTCGAGGTGCTCGACCGCCCCCGCCGAGGTCTTGCAGACGACCGGCGTGACCATCGCCGCCCGTCGCTCCGGGATCACCACCCCGGCCGCCCCCGCCGACTCGGCCGAGCGGCACACCGCCCCAAGATTGCGCGGATCCTGCACCTGATCCAGCGCCACGATCAGCGCATCCGGCTTCCGCAGCATCCCCTCCGCATCACCGTACGGATAAGGATCGACCTCCGCGACCACCCCCTGGTGATCCGGCGACCCACACAGCCGCTCCAACTCCGCCCCAGAGGTCTCCGGAGCCCTCCACACCTGGTGGACCCGCCGCCGTCTCCCCCGTTCCGCCTCCTGGACCGGCTGAACGCCGTAGATGATCTGCGAGGCCACGACTAAGGCTTCGGCACGAGCCGCGGCCCGTCCGCCAAATCCCGCACCTCGTAGCCCATCCCGGCGAGCTCATCCCGCAGCGCATCAGCCCTTGCGAAGTCTCTATCGGCCCGGGCGGCCTCCCGCTCCTCCATCAGCCGGGACGCGACCTCGTCGGCCTCGCCGACCTCCTCTGGGCGGCTGAGGTCGGCGAGGCCAACGAGGTCGAGCATCTCCGCCAGGACGGCAGGAGCGCCCGGGACATCGTCACGATTCGCTTCGGCGACGAGCTCGAACGCCTCCGCCATCGCCCTGGGAGTGTTGAAGTCGTCCGCCAGCGCATCCTTGAAGGCATCGAGGCGGGAGGAGGGGGAGGTCCCGCCGGAACCTCCCCGCTGTTGTTCCGCCGGGACCTCCCCCTCCTCGCGCCCCACGGGGTGCTCCCGGAAAAAATTGCGAAACCTCTCGACCCGCCGCTCCGCTTCCTCCATCTGCACCTCCCCGAACGCCAAAGGCTGCCGGTAGTGCCCTGAAATGAGATAGGCCACGACCGCCTCGCTGCCGTAGCGGTCGAGCGCCTCCTTCAGCTGGAAGATGTTGCCCTCCGATTTCGACATCTTCTCGCCGCCCGTGTCGACCATCCCGTTGTGCATCCAGACGTGGGCGAACGGCCTCCCGGCCGACTCGGACTGGGCGATCTCGTTCTCGTGGTGCGGGAAGACAAGGTCCGAGCCGCCACCGTGAACGGCGAACGAGGCCCCCAGCTCCCGCTCGGCCATCACCGAGCACTCGATGTGCCAGGCGGGCCGCCCTGGGCCCCAAGGCGACTCCCAGCTGGTGTCCTCGCCCTCCTTGGTCGATTTCCAGAGGGCGAAGTCGAGCCGCTCCTCCTTCAGGCTCGCCGAGCCCGCCTCCTCGCCCTGGTCCATGTCCTCGGGGCGGCGGTTGGAGAGCTTGCCGTACCCCGGGAAGCTGCGGACGCGGAAGTAGACGTCGCCGCCCGACTCGTAGGCGTGCCCGCCCTCGATCAGCTGCCCGATCAGCTCGACGATCCCGTCGACCGTCTCGGTCGCCTTCGGCTCCGCATCGGGCCGCCCGACCCCGAGCCGGTCGGTGTCCTCGACGTAAGCGGCGGTCATCTGCTCGGCGAACGCCGCCGAGCCCTCCCCCGCCTGCGCCGCGGCGGTGTAGATCTTGTCGTTGATGTCGGTGACGTTGATGACGAGGCGCGCCTTGTAGCCCTCAGAGCGCAGGAAGCGGGCGAAGAGCGAGAAGACGACGAAGGGCCGCGCGTTGCCGATGTGGATGCGGCTGTAGACGGTCGGGCCGCAGGCGTAGATGCCGACCTCGTGGCCGGGGTCGATCGTCTGCAGCGCCCCGCTCAGCGTGTCCCTGATCCGCACCTCGCGCATCCGGCGAGATTATCCGGCCGGCGGCCGATCGGTCAGGCGGTCGCGACCAGGAGGGAGTAGCGGAACTCGCGTGTGCGGCTGGCGAGCGCCGGACCAAGCGGGGCAAGGAACTCGGGCTGGCGCCCTCGCACCCCCGCCTTCGGCGGGGGGTCGGCCGAATAGCAGCGCTATTTGGCCGACCGAGGACGCCGAACCGCGATGTGTCCGCCGCCGCCAGGCGTGCGCGGGAGTTCCGCTGCTCCCTCCTAGTAGGTGCGGTAGCCGGCGGGCGACTGCGGTTTCTGGCTGGAGCTCTGCAGCCAGGTCGGGCCGCCGTCCTCGGCGGCCGCCCGGACCTCGCGACGGGCCTTGCTGACACTGGCCCGGATCTCTTCCTCGGTGGCGGCGCGGGCGCGCTCCTCGCGGCGCAGGGCCTGCTGCTTGATCCGCTCCGACTCGGCCTGAAGCTGATCCTCGGCGCGGGCACGGGCGGTCTCCTCGGCCTCGCGCTCGACCTTCTCGACCAGCCGACGGACGCTCTCCTCGGCTTCGCGGCGGACCTCCTCGGTCCCTTCCATGACCCGCTTTTCGATCTCGGTCTCGAGCCGGATCGCGGACTCGTGGGCGGCCTCGGCCGCGGCCTCCGATTCGGCGGCGCGCTGCTCGACCTCGGCGACGCGTTTGTCGGCGTCGGCCTGGATCCGCTTGCGCGCCTCCTCGACCCGACGATCGATCTCGGTCCGCACGCTCGCTTTCGCCTCGTCGACCTCGCGCTGCGCCTGCGCCTCGATCTCGTCGACCCGCGCCTCCGCCGCCTCGACCTGAGACTCGGCGTCCTTGGTCGCCTCGGATGCCTTGGCGAGCGTCCGCTCACGCTCGGCCTGCGACGTGCGGCGCAGTTCCTCGAAAGACTTCTCGGCCCGGTCGCGCCCCGCCTCGGCGGCGGCCAGCTTCGACTCGGCGGCGGCCTGAGCCTCTTTGGCGGTTTCGATCTGCTTGCGCGCCTGGGCGCTCATCTCGCGCAGCGTCTTCATCGCGCGCTCCTTGAGCTCGCCACGGAGCTTCTCCGCCGACCCCTCCGCGGCGGCGACCCGCGCCTCCGACACCTTGACCCACTCCAGGGCCTGGGCGGCGACGACGTGCATGTCGCGGTTCGCCTCGCGGACCGCCTTCAGCTGCCTCGCCGGTTCACTCATGCGCGTGAAGCCTACTGGGCCTCCCGGCCGCTCGCCTGACGGTCGCGCAGCTCCCGCTTCAGGACCTTGCCGGTGGCGTTGCGCGGCAGCTCGTCGAGGAACTCGACTTCGCGCGGCGTCTTGTAGGAGGCGAGGTTCGCCTTCACGTGGGCGCCGAGGTCGGCTTCGCTCAGCGAGGCCCCCGCCTCGAGCACGACGAAGGCTTTCAGGCGCTGGCCAAACTGGGTGTCCTCGACCCCGATCACCGCCACCTCGGCGATCCCCTCGAGGTCGGCGAGCAGGTCCTCGACCTCGCGCGGGAAGACGTTCTCGCCGCCGGAGACGATCATCTCGTCGTCGCGCCCGTCGACGAAGAGGCGCCCGTCCTCGTCGAGGTGGCCGACATCGCCGCTGGAGAGCAGGCCGTCGATCGACTCTTTGTTGCCGCCGCCGGTGTAGCCCTCCATCCGCATCTCGTTGCCGACGAAGATTCGGCCCACCTCGCCCCGCGGCACCTCGTTGCCCTGGTCGTCGAGGAGCTTGACCACGGTGCCCCGCGGCGGTCGCCCGGCGGTGCCGGGCGCGGCGCGCAGGTCGGCTGGGGTGGCGACGGTCGCATAGGCGACCTCGGTCGAGCCGTAGAGGTTGTAGATGGTGTCGCCGAAGCGGTCCATCCACTCGATCGCCAGCTCTCCCGGCAGCGCCGAGCCGGAGAGCGAGACGACCCGCAGCGAGGGCAGCTTGTAGCGATCGAGGACCTCGCTCGGCAGGCCGAGGATCCGCTGCACCATCACCGGCACCGCGCCCAGCACGTCGGCGCGGCTGCGTTCGATCGCCGCCAGCGTCCCCTCCGGGTCGAAGCGCCGGCGCAGGACCATGGTCGAGGCGGTCGGCAGGCTGACGACGAAGTGGAAGAAGCCCCAGGAGTGGAAGAGCGGCGCCGCGATCATCATCGTCTGACCGCTGCGGAAGGGGATCATGTCGAGCACCGCGGCCAGCGCCATCAGCCCGTCGGGGCTGGTCCGCTGGGCGCCCTTCGGCGTCCCGGTCGTGCCCGAGGTGAGGATCACGAAGCGCGGCTTGTCGGGCGGCGGCTGGTGGTCGGAGTCGTCGCCGTCGGCCATCAGCTGGTCGAGCGTGGTCTTCCCCGCTGGCGGCGCCCCGTCGTGCCAGGCGACGATCCGCCGCACTCCCGGCTCGACCCCCGACAGCAGGTCCTCGAACTCCTCGTCGTAGACGAGCGCCTTCGGCCCCTCGCGCTTCATCACGTCGACCAGCTGCGGGCCGGAGAACATCGTGTTCAGGTAGAGCGCCGAGGCGCCGAGCTTGGCGCACCCCAGCGTCGCCTCGAGGAAGCCGCGGTGGTTGCGGGCCATGATCCCGACCCCGTCCCCCGGCCCGATCCCCATCCCGGCGAAGGCGTGGGCGAGCGCGTTGGAGCGCTTGTGCAGTCGCTCCCAGGTGAGCGAGCCGCGTTCGTCGAGGATCGCGATCTCGTGCGGGTGCTCGATCGCCGCGGTGGCGACGCCGGTCGCCGGCGAGGCGCCCCAGCGCAGGAAGGTGAGCGCCACGCGCAGCGCCTTGTCGGGACGCATCGGCGCGATCACGCCTGCCTCGCGCAGGACCCTCCCCTCGAAGAGGAGATCCGACACGGCCCCCCGGACGTCGGTGTCACCCGTATTTGCCATCGATCCATGAAGACTATTGGCCCGAGGCGGCGTGGGGGCGCCTCGCGGCGTCCTCGGTCGCTCGCTTCGGGTCACGCACTGTTAGTGCGCTCCCCTCGCTCACTCCCTGCGTCCTTGCGAGGCTGGCCCACGCCGCCTCGGTTCAGTCGTCTTGAACTTCGGCGACGGCGATGCAGGCGATGCCCTCACCGCGGCCGATCCAGCCCATCTGCTCGTTGGTCGTCGCCTTCACCGTGACCCGGGCCGAGGTCGCCTCGCCGAGGATCTGCTCCATCTGGGGCTTGTAGGGGGCGAGCTTCGGCTCCTCGCAGATCAGCGTCGCGTCGACGTTGATCACCCGGCCGGCGATCGTCCCGATCGCGGTCCGCAGCAGGTCGATCGAGTCGGCGTCGCGCCAGCGCTCTTCGTCCGGCGGGAAGAGTGTGCCGATGTCGCCGCCGCCCGCGGCCCCGAGGATCGCGTCGATCACCGCGTGGGTGAGGACGTCGGCGTCGGAGTGGCCCTCGAGCCCCAGCGGGTGGTCGATCTCCACCCCGCCGAGGACCAGCTTGCGCCCCTCCGCGAACCGATGCGAGTCGTAGCCGATCCCGACCAAGGCGGAGCCTCAGCGGACCCGGGCGCCGAGCGACTCGAGCCGGCGTCGGCGTCCCTCGAAGACGGCGATCTCCTCGACGCCGAGATCATCGAGGAAGGCGACCCCCTGCTCATAGGCGAAGCCGACCTGCTCCGGCAGGTGAGCGTCGGAGGACAGGGCGAAGGGCACCCCCGCCTCGACCACCAGCTCGGCGAAGCCGCGCGCCGGGTAGAGCTCACCGACCGGCTTGCGCAGCCCCGCGGTCGAGAGCTCGACCGCCGCGCCGCCCTCGACGATCGCTTCGACCGCGGGCTCGTAGAAGCGCCGCAGGTCGCCCTCCGGCAGCGGCCGCCGGTCACGGCCCCAGACCTTGACCAGGTCCGGGTGGGCGAGGATGTCGAAGAGGCCTGAGCGGGCACAGCGGTCGAAGTGGTCGAAGTACCGCGTCCAGACCTCCTCGGCGTCGGCGTCGCCCTCCCAGACGTCGAAGCCGTCGTGGTCGACCGCCGCGTCGCCCTCGCCGACGAAGTGGACCGAGCCGACCACGTAGTCGAAGTCGCGCGCCTCCAGCAGCGCGGCGGTGCGCTCCTCCGCGCCCGGGACGAAATCGCACTCGATGCCCAGCCGCAGCGAGGTCCCGCGGACGAACTCGCAGTACGCGTCGAGGTCGTCCACGGCGTTTTCCAGCCACAGCGGGTGGCGCCAGAGGTCGAGGGCCTCGCGGAAGCGGTAGACGTGCTCGGAGACGCCCAGCTCCTCGATCCCAACCGCCTCGGCGGCCTCGCGATAGCGCTCCACGTTCTCGCTCGTGAAGTAGCGCTCGAATGTCGTCCCGTCCTCGTCGGGCCGCAGGTGAAGGTGGTAGTCGGTAAGCACGGGAGAGAAGCCTAGACTTCGAGGGCAATGGGCCGTCAGTTGCTCATCCTGGCCACCGGATTCTTCCTCGGCGTCTTCGCCGCCCTGGCTCTGGGAGCGGTGAATCTCGGCACCGCCCTGGGGGTCGGCCAGGTCACCTTCGGCGCGACCTTGGTCTACGTGCTGCTCAGCAGCAAGAGCGACCGCGAACCGGACGACTAGCGATCGGGGCGGGCCGCGCCCGGGGTGGGGTTCGGGCCGGTGCGGCTGGGGACGGCTTGATTCGGGCCCGGTCGACTAGGGACGGCGGGCCCGGGCGTCTCGGAGGCGACCCGGGCAGGCTGAGGCCGCCTCCGACACACCCGGGACGGTCCATTTCGGGAGGGGGACACACTTCGGTGCGCGTCCCGGGAGGTCGATCCCGCGCTGCAAGCCTTGATGTTGCTATAGCCACATCAAAGCTTGCAGCGCGTATCCGGGGCCGACGTGGGAGCCCGAAGGCGCACGTCCCTGCGCCAGAAGGGCCCCGCTTCCTCACGGGCGCCCCTCGGAAGTCCGCACCCCCCACGGATCCGGCCCTCTCGGCGGCGGCCTCAGCCCGCCCGGGCCGCCGCCGAGAGGGCCGCGTCCCTTTCCAGTCCGCCGGTCTAGCCCCGCTCGGCGAGCAACAGCTCGGCGACGCGCAGATCGAGCGGCGTCGTCACCTTGAGGTTCGGGGCGCCGGGGTCGTGGATCAGCACCTTGCCTCCCGCTGCCTCGATCAGCATCGCCTCGTCCGTGGCGGCATCGTGCGCGTCGAGCGCGGCGCGCAGCGCATCGGTCCGGAAGACCTGGGGCGTCTGGGCGCCCCACAGCTCCGAGCGGTCCAGCGTCTCGGAGATGCGATCCCCGTCGACCTTCTTGACCGTGTCGGTCACCGGCGCGGCGGCGATCACCGCAGCGGCTTCGGGGTCCGCGGCGAGAGCCGCGACAAGTTCTTCGAGAAGGGCCGCCGTCAGGAGGGGTCGCGCCGCATCATGGATGGCGACGAACTCGGTCCGCACCTCAGCCAGGGCGATCGCGACCGACTCCGCCCGCGTACGGCCACCATCGACGACGACGACGCCCTCGAGGCCGTGCTCGTGCCCGGCGGGCACCGCCACCACGACGCCTGCCACCGCCTCGCAGGCGAGGCAGGCGTCGAGGGACCAGGCGATCATCGGCCGCCCTCCAAGCGGCACGAACGCCTTCGGGCCGCCGGCTCCGAGGCGCTCCCCGGAGCCGGCGGCCGCGATGACTGCGGTCACTGCAGGCTTGGCGCCCTCAGGCAGAGGCGGTGGCGGCGAAACGATCCTCCAACAGACCGTCGAGGTATTCCTCGGCGCCTTCCTCGTCCTTGTCAAGCGCGTACATGAACTCCGAGGCGAGGATTTTCTTCGCCCGGGTGTACATCTGCTTCTCACCGGTGGAGAGGCCCTTCTCCATCTCGCGGAGCGCGAGGTTGCGGACGACCTCAGCCAGCTCGAACACGTCGCCGGTCTTGATCTTCTCGCGGTTGTACTTGAAGCGCCTGTTCCAGTTTTTCGGCATCTCGGAGACGTCGTCGGTGAGGACGGCGGTGACCTTTTTGATTTCCTCCTCGTCGATCACGCGGCGCAGCCCGGCCTTGCCGGCGTTTTCGGTGGGAACCATGACGGTCAGCTCGTTGTGGAGAATTTTGATCGTGAGGTACTCACGCTCGCTGCCCATCAGCTCCCGGGTTTCCTTGGTCAAGACCAAGCCGGCCCCGTGATGCGGGTAGACGACCTTGTCGCCAATCTCGAAGTCACAGACGTACACGACGTCTTCCTCGAAGACCTCTTCCACGGTGGCCTCATCTAGCTCGGAAATCGGTGGCTCCTTTCTTCATGCGACGACGCTTATCGCCGTCAACTCTGTAAGTACCTGTCCACCAGATCGACCTCCTGGAGCCTGCGCAGGCCCTCGCGGATGTCCTTGGCCCGGCTAGGCCCGACTCCGTCGACGGCGGCGAGTTCGGCATCGGGGGCCGCGAGGACCTCCTCCAACCCGCCCAGCTCGTGGGTGATCTTCTGGACGACAAGTTTGGGGATCCGCGGCACCCGGCCGAGCACCCGGTAGCCGCGCGGCGAGACCGGGAGATCGGTGGTGTTGACCTTGCGGTCGTAGCCGAGCAGCTCGGCGAGGCGACCGAAATCGAGCACGTCCTGGTGCGGCAGCCGGGAGAGCGCCTGCAGCATCGAGGCCAGCCCTTCCTCGGAGTCCTCGACCGCGTAGTCGCGCAGCAGGGCGGTCTTGTCGGCGGCGACGCCGACCATCGACTCCTCCAGCTGCATCTCGATCAGCCGGCCCTCCGTGCCGAGCTCGACGATGTAGCGCTCGACCTCGACCGCCATCCGCGTCACCAGCTCGGCCCGCTGCAGGGCGGCGAGCGCGTCGTGGAGCACGGTGCGGCCCTCGAACTCGAGCACGGTCAGCCGCGCCGAGATCTCGTCGAGCCGCTGCCGGTACTTCTCCAGCGTCGCCAGGCCCTGGTTGGCCTTGGCCAGCACCGCGGGGATGTCCTGAAGGATGTACTTGGCCCCCTCGACGTAGAGGGAGACGACCTCGCGCCGCTGCGAGACGGCGATCACCAGCGCGTCGGTCTGTTTGCAGACGCGCTCCGCGGTGCGGTGGCGGGTGCCCGTCTCGGAGGAGAGGATCGTCGGGTCCGGCATCAGCTGGACGTTGGCCCAGGCGATCTTGGTGGCCTCGGCGTTGAGCACGATCGCCCCGTCCATCTTCGCCACCTGGTAGAGCATCGCCGGCGTGTAATCGATGTCCAGGCGGATTCCCCCGGACAGCAGATGGCTGATCTCGTCGAGCTCGCCGACGACGATCAAGCCGCCGGTACGGGCGTGAACGATGTTGTCGATCCCCTCGCGGAGCGCTCCGCCGGGTGCCACAACATCAAGTGCTCTGATCAGCCGGGGATCCTGACGTTCTGAAAGCTCATGGAGCGCATCCCCTGACAATGAAGCCATCCAGTTAATTATGGCAAAAACGGCTCTGGAATGCGGTTCAGAGATGGAAACGGCGGTGGTGCGCGTGATGCTGCAGCTGCGCCGGGGCCGGTCGGCCCGCCACCGCGGGGTCGGGGCCCTCTTCCTCGGGCCCGCGCACGAAGCCCCAGGTGAGCACCGCGCCCAGCGCCGTAAGCCCCACCGGGAGCCAAGTAGAGCCGGCCAGCGAGCCGGCGAAGGAGTGCCCGGAACCGAGCAGGGCGTGAAAGATCGCCCCCGTCCCGGCCAGGGCGACGGCCCCGGCCAGCACCCGAAGCATCGAGAGGACGCCGGAGGCGATCCCGACCTTCTCCCTCGGCATCGCCGCCATCGCCGCCGCCGACATCGGCGCGTAGACGAGGCCCAGGGATACCCCGAACAGCAGGTAGCCGACCAGCAGCACCCCGTAGGAGGTGGTCGCGTCGATCTGGGTGAGGACCAGCAGCCCGGCGCTGCCGACCGTCATCCCGAAGGTCATCAGCGCCCGCGGCCCGAACTTGGCGATCAGCCGGCCGGAGAAGGGAGAGAGGACGACCATCGGGACGGTGATCGGCAGCACCTCCAGCCCGCAGACGAGCGGCGTGTGGCCGCGCACGTCCTGCAGGTACTGGGGCTGGAAGTAGATCACCGCCCAGTAGGCGCCGACCAGACAGAAGGCGGCGGCGCTGGCGCCGAAGTAGGGGCCGTTACGGAAGAGGTCGAACTCGACGATCGGCGCCCGCACGCGATGCTCGATCAGCCAGAAGGCGGCCAGCGAGGCGAGCCCGATGATGGCCAGGGCGATCACCAGCGCCGACGACCAGGCTTCCGACTGGACCAGCGCCAGGACGACCAGCGTGAGCCCGAGGCTGAGCGCGCCGAGGCCCGACCAGTCGACCTTGTGGCCGGCGCCCGGGTCGGTCGACTCGGGGGCGGCGCGGGCGACGATCAGCATCCCGATCGCGACCACCGGCAGGTTCAGCAGGAAGATCACCCGCCAGTCGATTTCGACCAGGGCGCCGCCGACCAGCGGCCCGATCGCCAGCGCCGAGGCCGACACCCCGGCCCAGATCCCGAGCGCCTTCGGCACCTCGGCTTCAGGGAAGACGTTGCAGACCAGGGCGAGCGAGAGCGCCAGCACCGGCGCCGCCCCGGCCCCCTGGAGGATGCGACCGAGGATCAGCACGTCGGGGTCCCCGGCCGCGCCGGAGACGATCGAGCCGAGGCCGAACGCGAACATCCCGATCAGGAAGAGCCGCCGACGGCCGAACATGTCGCCGAGCCGGCCCGCGGTGACGACCAAGACCGAGATCGTCAGCAGGTAGCTGTTCATCATCCACTGCAACTGCTCGGCACTGGCACCGACGTCGCCGCGGATCGATGGCAGCGCCAGCGAGACCACGGTCGAGTCGAGCATCAGCACGAACAGGCCGGTGCAGGCGCCGATCAGCGTCCACCACTTGCCGGTCATGGCGCGGAAGCTTAGGCGCGGGTCAGGCGGCGGCCGGGATCAGTGGGTGAGGACGAGGTCGCGCTCGGGGTCGATCCCCCAGCGCCCGCCGACCTCGGCCAGCTCCGGGCTGAGCGCCCAGCTGTCGGGTTGCTCGTCGCCCTCGAAGGTGGGACTGGCCCCCTTCAGCTTCATGCAGCCAGCGTTGTCGCCGATCGCCCGGATCGCCGCGACGTCGTCCGCGGAGAGCCGCTGCCCGCCAGGCACGGCGGCGAGCTCGGCGCGCTGGGACTCGATCGTCCGCGCCTCCGGCCCGACCTCCTGGATCAGGGTCGGGGCGACGCACTCGACCGCCGGGTGGGCGAGGTTCCACTGGCAGGCGAGACCCATCGGCGTCAGCTCGGCGCACTCGGCGAAGGGCCGCAGCCGCTGCAGCTTCTCGAGGCCTGCCTCGATCCAGCCCGCGGGGCGGAAGGTGCGGTGGTCGGTCCGCCCCAGCGCCACGCCGGGGTTCAGGTCGTCCCAGAAGAGGCCGCCGTAGTCGACCACCCGGGTGATGACCTTGACATCGTGGCGGGCCGCCGCGTCGAGCACCAGCTCGCCCGGCCAGGGCTCGAGCGGGTTGAGGATGATCATCGCCCAGTCGAGGCGATCGCCGAAGCGCTCGAGGCAGGAGATCAGGTCGAGGGTGAAGCCATTGGCGGGCCCGGGCGCGACGCCGATCTTCGCCGTCAGGCCGGCATCCCGCAGCGCCGCCATCCCGTCCCAGACGACCTCCGAGGAGTAGCCGATGCGGTCGGGGTTGTGGAGCAGCAGCAGGTCCAGCTGCGAGGCGCCGAGCCGCTCGAGCTGCGCCTCGGTCGCCATCCGCAGGTAGGAGGCGTAGTCGTCGGGACCTCGGAGGGCGGGGTCGGTGAAGCGCGGAAAGCCCTTCGGCCCGTTGCGCTCGCCCTCGTAGAAATCGTGGCCGACCGCGCCGACCAGCGAGAAGCCGTCGCGGTCGACGCCCGCCAGCGCCCGCCCCAGCACCTTGTCCGCCTCGCCCGTCCCGTAGGCGTCGGCGGTGAGGACCGTGTCGATCCCCTCCCCCGGGCGGAGCAGCGCGGCGAGGCGATCCTCCTCGATCGCCTCACCGAAATGAAGGAACCGGCCGCCGCTCCAGGTGCCGATCGCGCTGCGGCCGGGTTCCCTCATCTTGCTTATGCGCGTATTGACCCGGGGCTTTGGTCAGGACTCGGGGTGCTGGGCGTCCGGCTCGTTGTCGGAGCCGTGGACACCGTCGCCCTCGCCGCTTTTGGCGCCGACGCCGACCTTCGGCCGGTCGCCCTCGTCGAGCGGCGACTTGCTGCTCGGCGGGATGATCTCCAGCCGCAGCGGCTTGTCTTCCTCGTCGCCGGAGGCGTCGCGGGTGAACATCACGGTCGAACCGGGCGTCATCGGGCCTGCCCGCAGGACTTCGTCGGCGAGCGGATCCTCGATGTAGCGCTGGATCGCCCGACGCAACGGGCGGGCGCCCATCGAGGGATCCCAGCCTTTGTCGACCAGGTAGTCCTTGACCTCCTCGGTCAGGTCGAGCTGGAGTTCGTGCTCGGCGACCTGGACGCGGACCCGGTTGATCATCAGGTCGATGATCTCCTTGACCTCTTCCTTCGCCAGCTTGTGGAACACGATGACCTCGTCGATCCGGTTGAGGAACTCCGGCCGGAACACTTTTTTGAGGTCGCCCATGATCCGGTTCTTCATGTCGTCGTAGGACATGCCGGTCTCGTCGTCGGAGACGGTGAAGCCGATCGAGGTGTTCTTCGAGATCTCGGCGGCGCCGATGTTCGAGGTCATGATCACGATCGCGTTGCGGAAGTCGACCGTGCGGCCCTGGGCGTCGGTGAGGCGCCCGTCCTCGAGAATCTGCAACAGGATATTGAAGACGTCGGGGTGGGCCTTCTCGATCTCGTCCAGGAGCAGCACCGAGTACGGCTTGCGGCGCACGGCCTCGGTCAGCTGGCCGCCCTCGTCGTAGCCGATGTAGCCAGGGGGCGAGCCGACCAGACGGCTGACCGCGTGCTTCTCCATGTACTCGGACATGTCGATCCGGACCATCGCCTCCTCGTCGCCGAAGAGGAAGTCGGCGAGCGTGCGGGCGAGCTCGGTCTTGCCGACCCCGGAGGGGCCGAGGAAGATGAACGAGCCGGCCGGCCGCTTCGGATCCTTGATCCCGGCACGGGAGCGACGGATCGCTTTCGAGACGGCGGTGATCGCGACCTCCTGGCCGATCACCCGCTTGTGGAGTTCCTCCTCCATGCGGATCAGCTTCTTGGTCTCGGCCTCGGTCAGTTTGAAGACCGGGATCCCGGTCCACATCGAGACGATGTCGGCGATCTCCTCCTCGCCGACGACCGGCCGTTCGCCGTTCTCACCCTCGGCCCACTCGTCTTCAAGCTGGCGCTTGCGGGTGGTCAGCTGACGCTCCTGATCGCGCAGGTTGGCGGCTTTTTCGAACTCCTGGGCCTCGATCGCGGCCTCCTTGTCGCGCCGCGTCGCCTCGATTTCCTCCTCGAGGTCGCGGTAGACCGGCGGCGTCGACATGCTCTTGATGCGCAGCCGCGAGCCGGCCTCGTCGATCAGGTCGATCGCCTTGTCGGGCAGGAAGCGGTCGGAGATGTAGCGGTCGGCCAGTTCGGCGGCCGCTTCCAGCGCTTCGTCGTTGATCGTGACTTTGTGGTGCTGTTCGTAGCGCTCGCGCAGGCCCTCGAGGATGCGGACCGTGTCCTCCGGGGAGGGCTGGTCGACCCGGATCTGGGCGAAGCGACGCTCCAGCGCCGAGTCGCGCTCGAGGTACTTGCGGTACTCGTCGAGCGTGGTCGCGCCGATCGTCTGCAGCTCGCCGCGGGCCAGGGCCGGCTTCAGGATCGAGGCGGCGTCGATCGCCCCCTCGGCGGCGCCGGCGCCGACCAGGTTGTGGAGCTCGTCGATGAACAGGATGATGTCGCCCCGCTGGGTGATCTCTTTCATCACCTTCTTGAGGCGCTCCTCGAACTCACCGCGGTACTTCGAGCCGGCCACCAGGGCGGCCAGGTCGAGCGTGTAGATCTGTTTGTTCTTCAGCAGCTCCGGAACCTCGCCCGAGTTGATCTTGGCGGCGAGGCCCTCGACCACGGCGGTCTTGCCGACGCCGGGCTCCCCCAGCAGCACCGGGTTGTTCTTGGTGCGGCGGGAGAGGATCTGCATGATCCGCTCGATCTCGGTTTCGCGACCGATCACCGGGTCGAGCTTGCCCTCCTCGGCGAGGCGAGTCAGGTTGCGCCCGAACTGGTCGAGCAGTTTGGAAGATTTTTTGCCCTCGCCCGAACCGCCCGAGCCCGAGCTGCCCTGACGACGGCCACCGGGACCGGAGAGCATCCGGATGACCTCGTTGCGGATCTTGTCCGAGTCGGCGTCGAAGTCGAGCAGGATGCGCGCGGCGACGCCCTCGTTCTCGCGGACCAGGCCGAGCAGGATGTGCTCGGTGCCGATGTAGTTGTGGCCGAGGCTGAGCGCCTCACGCAGCGCCAGCTCGAGCACCTTCTTGGCGCGCGGCGTGAACGGGATCTGCCCGGAGGTGACCTCCTCGCCGGAGCCGACGATGCGGACCACCTGCGAGCGCACGCGTTCCACCGTGATGTCGAGGGACTCGAGAACGCGAGCGGCAAGACCCTCCTCCTCACGGAGGAGACCGAGAAGGATGTGCTCGGTACCGATGTAGTTGTGCTTGAGCGTCCGCGCCTCCTCCTGCGCTAGGACGACTACCTGACGAGCCCGCTCAGTGAATCGCTCGAACAAATCCAAAACCTCTTCTTGGTCGCACCCGGGAAAATTCCCGGATTGAAGACGGCGACGCCTTGTCCTTCATCGGATGACGCCGTTTCGTCCCTTAACTCTACCGGGGTCGTCGGGTCGGCTTTGTGCGCATGTCGCACGTAACTAGCGTGGTTTCTGAGGGAATTCGACCGAAAGTTGGGCAGATCTTTGTTGACTGGCCGGTTTAGGATCCCTGGGTGACCTCGTCCGGGCCCCTGGAGGCGTTCGCAAAAGAGCACGGCCTGACCTTCCGAGCGGGCGGTTCGCTGCCCCCACACGGCCATCTGCTGACCCAGGGCGGGCACGTCGAAGGGCTGGTCGAAGGGACCCTGCCGGGCGGCGTCGACGGCACCCTCGCCTACTACACCTACACCTACACGACCACCGACTCCGAGGGGCACTCGGAGACCCACACCCGCCGCTTCACGATCGTCGTCACCTCGGTGCCGGAGAGCATCGGCTTCATGCCCTCGCTCGGCTTCCACGGTGCGGAGAGCGAGATGAGCGGGATCGGCGCCGGGCTCGAGCAGATGGTCCAGGTCGACCTCGGCGGCCACGCGGGCCTGAAGGGCAGCCGCTGCTACCGCTACAAGGGCGCCGACGAGGTCTGGACCCGGCGCCTCTTCTCCCCCGCCCTGATCGACTGGCTGGCCCGCTCGGAGCCTGATCTCGGCTTCGAACTCGCCGACGGCGTGCTCACCACCGGCCGCCGGCGGATCGGCGGCGACCTCCTGGTCGGGCTCTGCGAAGAGGCGGCGCACCTGACCGAAGTGATCGCCGCCGAGTCCGACGAGGACTCGAACACGGGCCTCGCCGCCAGTCACGCGGCCAAAGACCCGAAAGCGAACGATCCGCGGATGGAGGCGGCGCTGCGCGCCGTGACGATGGACCCGCCGCAATCGATCGGCGCCGCCGAAGGGTCCTTCCGCCGGCATGTGGCCCGCTCGCCGCGGACGCTCTTCCGGGCGCTCGGCTACGCGACGGTCATCACTCTGGTGCTGAACATCCCCGGCGCGGCGATCCCGATCCTGCTTGCCATCGCCGGCTCCTGGGCCGCCCTTGCCGCGATCGAGATCGACCTGATCGCGATCTTCGCCTTCTTCATCTTCCGCAAGGACCGGCGCGAATCGGGGCGCAAGTTCGCCGCCGAGGCGTTCTGGCGAAGCTACGCCGAGAAGCGCGGGATGCGACTCGAAGAACCGCTGCGCTTCGCCGCCACCCACGCCGAGGCGAAATTGCCCTTCCGCCCCGACCGGGTCCTCGCCGGGCCGCTGCCGGGCGGCGGCGAAGGCTGCTTCTGCGTCTACGGCGACGGCTCGAAACGCACCGACCGGGTGGCGGTGGTGATGGGCCCGGCCGGGCCGGTCGCCGAATCGGAGCTGGAAGCCGAACCGCAGGGGCTGACGACGAAGGACCTCGACACCTACCTGGAGCAGCTATCGGGCGAGGACCGCGCCGCTGGCGCGAAGGGCGAAGCGCCGGGCGAGGCGGCGCCGGCTTAGGGCGAGGGACGCGGCCGGGCGGCGGACGGGCGAGGGACGCGGCGGGCGGGCGGCCGACGGAGGCCGAGTCGAGGACGCCGAGGGACCCGGCCCTCTCGGCGGCGACCCGGGCAGGCTGAGGCCGCCGCCGAGAGGGCCGGGTCTCGTGGGGATGTGCGGGAGACGCCGGGGAGGCGTCACGGGGACGCGAGGTTCGTCACGGAGGCGTGCGGAACTCCAAGATATGCGGCGTGATCTCGGGCTCCGCTGCAAAGCCGGCACAGGGTCCGCGTCCTTGGTAACCCACAGGGTGACAAAGGACGCGGACCCACGCCCGGGACCGCCAAGCGTCCCCGGAAGACCCACGGAACTGTGCCATTCCCCCCGGAAGGGTCGCGTCCCGGGCGTCTCGTGGCGGCCACAGCCTGCCAGGGCCGCCACGAGACGCCCGGGGCTCGCCATCCCCGGCCGCCCGGGCCACGCAGCGCGCCGTCCCAGCCGACCGGGCCGCGAACCCCGCGCCGTCAGCTCCGCATCGCCGGGAACAACAGCACTTCGCGCAGGCTCTGCGCCCCGGTGAACATCATCACCAGGCGGTCGATGCCGAGCCCGACGCCGCCGGTCGGCGGCATCCCCTGTTCGAGCGCCTCGACGAACGCCTCGTCGTAGGGCTGCGCCTCGTCGTCGCCGCGAGCGAGCTCGGCCGCCTGCTGCTCGAAGCGGCGGCGCTGCTCGTCGGGGTCGTTCAGCTCCGAGAACGAGTTGGCGATCTCGATCCCGCCGACGAAGGCCTCCCAGCGCTCGACCACCCCTGGCTCGGTCCGGTGGGCCTTGGCGAAGGGCGAGAGCTCGACCGGGTAGTCGAGGACGAAGGTCGGCTGGATCAGCCCCGGCTCGACGTCACGCGAGAGCAGGCCGTCGACCAGCTTGCCCCAGCCCTCGCCGGGGTCGGGCTCGGTCCCCATCGCCTGCGCCAGCGCCTCCCGGGTCGGGTGCTCGGCGACGTCGACGCCGGAGCGCTCGAGGATCGCCTGGCGCAGGGTGATCCGCCGCCAGGGCGGGGCGAAGTCGATCTCGACCTCGCCGCGCTGCACCTTGGTCGTGCCGAGGGTGCGCTCGGCGACTTCGGCGACCATCCGCTCGAGGTCGTGGGCGGTCTTCTCGTAGTCGGCGTAGGCCTCGTACCACTCCAGCATCGTGAACTCGGGGTTGTGCTTGTGCGAGACGCCCTCGTTGCGGAAGTCCTTGCCCAGCTCGTAGACCCGGTCGAGGCCGCCGACGATCAGGCGCTTGAGGTAGAGCTCGGTGGCGATCCGCAGGTAGAAGTCACGGTCGAGCTGGTTGTGGTGGGTGGTGAAAGGCCGGGCCAGCGCGCCGCCGTAGAGTGGCTGCAGCACCGGGGTCTCGACCTCGACGTAGCCGCGCTCGTCGAGCCAACGGCGGATCTCGGTGATCGTGCGGGCGCGGATCTGGAAGAGGCGGCGGCTCTCCTCGTTCCCCATCAGGTCGAGCTCGCGCCGACGGAGGCGGGTCTCGGTGTCTTGCAGGCCGTGGACTTTGTCCGGCGGTGGGCGGAGGCTCTTCGAGAGCAGGCGCCAGTGGTCGATCGCCAGCGACAGCTCGCCGCCGCGCCGGGTCGCCAGCGCGGTGCCCTCGACGCCGACGATGTCGCCGATGTCGAGGTCGATCAGGAGCGCGTAGGCCTCCGGCCCGAGCAGGTCCTCGCGCGCGTGCAGCTGGATCTGGCCGCTGCCGTCGCGGAGGTCGATGAAGGCGTTTTTGCCGTGGCCGCGCCGCGCCGTGATCCGCCCCGCGACCCGGTGACGCGACTCGGTTTCGGCGCCCGGCGCCAGCCCCTCGTGCTCGGCCCGCACGGCCGCGATCTCCTCGCGGCCGGAGAACTCATGCGGGAACGGCTCGATCCCGGCGTCCCGGATCCGCCCGAGCTTCTCCCGCCGGTCCTTGAGGACGTCCGAGAGCTGCGGCTCTTCGGTGGGCTCAGCGCTCATCGGCGCGAGCCTAGCGGGCCACTACGGCTGCTCGATCTTCGTGATTTTGAATTTTTTCTTCGCGCCACGGGGCGGCTCGACGGTGACGATGTCGTTCCGCTTCTTGCCCAGCAGCGCTTTGCCGATCGGCGACTCGTTGGAAAGTTTGTGTTCCACCGGGTTCGCCTCGGTCGAGCCGACGATCTGGAATTTCTGCGAATCCCCGGTTTTCTGGTCTTTCACGTGGACGATCGAACCGAAGCCGACCTCGTCCGAGGAGATCGCGTCCTCGTCGATCACCGTGGTGCGACGGAGGCGCTCTTCGAGCGTCGCGATCCGGCCCTCGAGCAGGGCCTGTTCGTTCTTCGCGTCGTCGTATTCCGCGTTCTCAGAGATATCGCCGAATTCGCGCGCCTCTTTGATGCGCGCCGCGACCTCACGGCGTTTGGTCGTCGAGAGGAACTCGATTTCCTCTTTCAGCTTCTCGAGCCCCTCGGGGGTGATGACAGCCTGACGACTCACTTCTACAACCTCGCTTTGCGTGGAAAGAGCCCCTGGAAAGGAGCTCTGAGACCGAAAAATCCCCGGAAACGGCCTTCCTGGCTCGGCCCGTCCCCGGATCAGGGAGCGCGCAAGTATAGCGGGGTCGTTACAGCGGCAAAATCGGGCTGCTAGGCGACCCCGACAGGCGTCCGAGCGGCCTCGATCAGCTGCCTCGCGCGGGCGAGGTCGGCGGTCCGCTGAAGTTCGTCACGGACCTGGTTGGTGGCGCCGATACCTTCGAAGTACCAAGGGTAGAACTTGCGCAAATAGCGCTGAGCGCGCGCGGTGCCCAGGTGCTCCTCGGCTCGGTCGAGCACCCAGAGGAGCTCGTCGGCGACCTCGGCACGGCTCGGCGGGGCGTCGCGGCGGCCGATGAGCTCCTCAAAGACCCACGGATTGCCGAGGCTGCCGCGGGCGATCATCACCGCGTCGGCGCCCGACTCCTCGTAGGCCCGGCGGGCCGCGGCGGCGGAGGCGAGCCCGCCGGAGACAATCACCGGGACCTCGATCCGCTCGGTCAGCTCCCGCGTCAGCGCGTAGTCGGGCTGTCCCTTGTGGCCCTTGGTGGCGGCGCGCGGGTGGAAGCCGATCGCCGCCACCCCCGCCTCCTCGACGAGCCGGATCGCGAGGTCGAAGCCGGAGCGGTCCCCGGCCTCGATCCCGGAGCGGAGCTTCACCGTCACCGGCAGGCCGCTGCCCTCGCGAGCGGCGCGGGCGAGGGCGAGCGCCAGCTCGGGGTCCCGCAACAGCTGCGCGCCGGCCCCGGTCTTGCGCACCTTCGGCACCGGACAGCCCATGTTGATGTCGATCAGGTCGGCGCCCGCGGCGGCGGCGATCGCGGCACCGGAGCGCATCACCTCGGCGTCGTGGCCGAAGAGCTGGATCGACACCGGGTGCTCGTCCGGGTGCAGGACCAGCAGCTCGCGCAGGGTGCGCTCGTTGCGGTAGTGGAGGGCGAAGCTGGAGACCATCTCCGAGACCGCGAGCCCGGCGCCGTGGCGTTTCGCCTGCAGGCGCACGAACCAGTTGCCGATCCCGGCCAGCGGGGCGAGCAGCACCCGGTTGGCGATCGGCACCCCGCCGATCTCGAACGGGTCGGTCAGCTCAGGACGCGTTGCGCTCATGGATCAGCCGCAGCCCTTTCAGGGTGAGCAAATCGTCGACCTCTTCGATCGTCTGGCAGAAGGGGACGATCGCCGCGGCGAGGCCGCCGGTCGCCAGCAGCTTCGGGTTGGGAAGTTCGGTTTCGAAGCGCTTGACGATCCCGTCGATCATCCCGGCGAAGCCGTAGATGAAGCCGGAGTTGATCGCCGCGCGGGTGGAGTGGCCGATCGCCGTCTCCGGCTCGCCGAGGTCCATCCGGGTGATCCGCGCGGCGCGGTCGATCAGCGCGGTGAGGGCGATCTCGAGGCCGGGGCCGATCGCCCCACCCAGGTAGGCGCCGTCGGCGGAGACCGCGTCGATGTTGATCCCGGTGCCGAAGTCGACCACCACGCAGGCGTCGCCGAAGCGCTCGTAGGCCGCGATCGCGTTGACCAGGCGGTCGGCGCCGACCTCGAGCGGGTTGTCGATCCGGATCGGCATGCCACTCTTCACGCCGGGGCCGATGGTCAGGCAGTCGGCCTCCAGGTAGCGCTCGGTCATCCGCTCGAACTGGCTGCCGAGCGGCGGCACCACGGAGGAGACGACGACGTCGTCGATGTCGCCGAAGTTCATCTCGCTGAGGTTGAAGAAGCCGGCGATCCGCTCACCGAGCTCGTCGCCGGTCGCGCCGGAGCGGGTCTGGAAGCGCCAGTGCTCGACCAGCTCCTCCCCTTCGAAGGCCCCGAGGTGAGTTTGGGTGTTGCCGATGTCGACAGCGAGCAGCATTGCCGCCGCATTATCGCGGGCGTTCGACTTATGCATAAGATCGTGTAATGGGAGCCCGACTTTTCGTCATCCCGGCGTCGCACCCGGCGACGACGGCGGCGCTGATGCTCGACTTCAAGGGCATCGACTACAAGCGCACCGATCTGATGCCGGTCGTCGCCAAGGGTGTCCTGCGCGCGGCGGGCTTCCCCCGCGCCACCGTGCCGGCGCTGAAGATCGAGGGCGAGAAGGTGCAGGGCTCGCGCGAGATCTCCCGGGCGCTCGACCGCATCCGGCCCGAGCCGCCCCTCTTCCCCGCCGACCCGGACAAGCGCGCCGCGGTCGAAGACGCCGAGCGCTTCGGCGACGACGAGCTCCAGCACCCGATCCGCCAGCTCCTCTGGTGGGGCTTCAAGCGCGACAAGGAGAACCTGCGGGCCTACTCGGCGGGCGCCCACCTCGGCGTCCCCCTCGGCCTCGCGATCAAGACCGGCGGCCCGCTGGTCGCCCTCTCGGCCCGCCTCAACGAAGCCAACGACGACACCGCCCGCGCCGCCCTGGTGGCGCTGCCCGACCTGCTCGACCGGGTCGACGCCTACGTCGCCGACGGCACGATCGGCGGCGAGCAGCCCAACGCCGCCGACTTCCAGATCGCCACCTCGATCGGGCTCGCCCTCACCTTGGACGACTTAAAGCCGCTGATCGAACCCCGCCCCGCCGGCGCCCTGGCGCAGCGGATCGTCCCGAACTACCCCGGCCACACCCCGCCGATCCTCCCTCCGGCCTGGCTGCCCGCCGCGCCCTAGGGACGGGACGCGCGGGAAGAGCCGGCAAAGGGACCCGGCCCTCTCGGCGGCGGCCCGGGCGGGCTGAGGCCGCCGCCGAGAGGGCCGGGTCCGTGGGGAGCGCGGACTTTCGAGGGGCGCCCGTCACGAAGCGGGGCCCTTCTGGCGCAGGTACGTGCGCCTTCGGGCTCGCATATCGGCCCCGGATACGCGCTGCAAGCCCTGATGTGGCTATAGCAACATCAGGGCTTGCAGCGCGAGAATCGACCCTCCCGGGACGCGCAACGAAGTGGTCCCCCCCTCCCGAAATGGACCGTCCCGGGCCGCCCCGCCCCGAATCACGCCGTCAGCCGCTACGCGAGCGGGGTGCGGCGCTCGGCGCGCTGCTCGTTCTTGGGGAGGGCGGCGAGGGCTTCGGCGAGGACCGTGCCGTCGGGCAGGGTCAGGTCCGGGTCCAGCTCGAGGAGCGGGGCGAGGACGAAGCGGCGGTTGCGCACCTGCGGGTGCGGCAGGGTGAGGCGGTCGGTCTGCAGCTCGAGTTCGCCCAACAGCAAGAGGTCGACGTCGAGCGGGCGGGGGCTGTGGCGGGGCAGGTCGAACTGGCGGCCGCGCTCGGCCTCGACCGCCTTGCAGGCGTCGAGCAGCTCCTCCGGCTCGAGCGCGGTGCGGATCCTTATCGCGGCATTGAGGAAGTCGGGCTGGTCGAGGATCTCCCCGACCGGCTCGGTGACATAGGTGGAGGAGACGGCGATGACCTCGACGCCTTGGGGCGGCAGCAACTGGAGCGCCGACCGTAGATGCCCTACGGAGTCGCCGACGTTGGAGCCGAGGCCCAGGTAACCGGTGCGCTCGGGCACGGTCGCGTCCCCGCTAGTCGTCGTTGCCGTCGTCGTCGACCGCCCGCTCCTGGGTGACCTCGACGGCGACCTCCTGGATCGCCAACGGCAGCGGCGGCTCCGGCTTGGCGGCGCGGACGCGGACTGACTCGCAGCCGTAGCGCTCGATCAGCCGTTCGCCGACCACGTGGGCGAGGCGCTCCAAGGTGCGATAGCTGCGCTCGGTGGCGACGAAGGCGACAATGTCGCAGACCTCGGCGTAGTCGACCGTGTCCTCGAGCCGGTCGGTGAACATCGCATCGCAGTCGGGCACGTCGAAGGAGACATCGAACTCGAGCCGCTGCCCGACCTCCTGCTCGGCTTCGCTCACCCCGTGGTGGGTGTAGATCGAGAGCCCGCGCAGCTCGACTTCGGCGCTCGACTCGATCCCGCCGTTGGGCGAGTCGGGGTTCATCGAGGGCTCGGGGTCGGACACAGGGACAACCTATCCAAGCACGGCGCTTGCCAGCTTCAGCGCCTCGGCCATCTCCCGCACGTCGTGGACGCGGAGGACGGAGGCGCCTGCGGCGGCGGCGAGGATCGAGGTCGCGATCGTGCCGCCGAGGCGGTCGTCGGTCTCGGAGCCGTCGGTGCGGCCGATGAAGCTCTTGCGCGAGGTGCCGACCACGATCGGACGGCCGAGGGCGGCCAGCTGGTCGAGGCCACGCAGCAGTTCGAAGTTGTGCTCGGAGGTCTTGCCGAAGCCGATCCCGGGGTCGAGCCAGATCCGTGACTCGTCGATCCCGGCCGCCAACGCCGCGGCCAGGCGGGCAGCGAGGAAGTCCTTCACCTCGGCGACGACGTCGCCGTATTCGGGGTTCGCCTGCATGGTGCGCGGCTCGCCCGCCATGTGCATGAGGACGACCCCGGCGCCGCGGTCGGCGACCAGCCGCGCCATCTCCGGGTCCCCGCGCAAGGCGGTCACGTCGTTGACGATCGTCGCCCCCGCGTCCAGGGCAGCCTCGGCGACCGGCGCCTTCGACGTGTCGACCGAGATCTCGACGCCGAGCCCGGCCAGCCCGGCGACGACCGGCTCGACCCGCCGCAACTCCTCGTCGACGGCGACCGGCGCCGCCCCCGGCCGCGTCGACTCGCCGCCGACATCGAGGATCGGGGCGCCTTGGGCAGCGAGTTCCCGCCCGTGCTCGATCGCCGCCTGCGGGTCGAGATACAGGCCCCCATCCGAAAACGAGTCGGGGGTGACGTTCACGACCCCCATCAGCTTCACGTCCATGGAATAGAAGTTTCGCGAGCGCCCATAGGTGGTGGTCAGGTGACCCTCGAACTGACGGATACTCAAAAACGCGGTCTCATTAGACCGCGTTTTGTCAGGGCGAGGGTCACCTGACCGCCGCCCCGCAAAGCTACGAAGCGTCGCCTCCCGCGAAACCGGGACGCGGCCGCGGAAGTGGACGGGCACCCTCACGAGCGGCGCGCTCGGGCTCGGCGGGGGTCGCCTCGGCGGGCGGGGTCGACTCCTCGTCGTCTTTGAAGACTTCGTGATCCGGCTTGCCTTCGAGCAGGGCGACGAACTCGTCTGCCTCGATCGTCTCCCGCTCCAGCAACAGCTTGGAGATCCGCTCGAGCTGCTCGGAGTTTTCGTTGAGCAGACCCTTGGCGGTCTGGTGGGCGCTCTCGACGATGCGGCGGATCTCGTCGTCGATCTCGCGCGCGATCTCGTCGGAGTAGTCGGGCTCGGAGGAGAACTCGCGGCCGAGGAACGGCTGCCCCCGGTCGTGCCCGAAGACACGCGGGCCGAGCCGCTCGCTCATCCCGAAGCGCATCACCATCTGCTTCGCCGACTCGGTGACCTTTTCCAGGTCGTTGGAGGCGCCGGTCGTGATTTCGCCGAAGACGATCTCCTCGGCGGCGCGGCCGCCCAAGGTCATCGCCATCGTGTCGGTGAGCTCCGAGCGGGTGGTGAGGAACTTGTCCTCGGTCGGCAGGCTGATCGTGTAGCCGAGCGCCTGGCCGCGGCTGATGATCGAGATCTTGTGGACCGGGTCGGTGTGCTCCAGCAGCTGCCCGACGATCGCGTGGCCGACCTCGTGGTAGGCGGTGACGAGCCGCTCCTTCTCCGACATGACCCGCGTTTTCTTCTCGGGGCCGGCGATCACGCGCATGATCCCCTCCTCGAGCTCTTTCATCGAGATCTCGCGGCTGCCGGTGCGGGCGGTCAGCAGGGCCGCCTCGTTGATCAGGTTGGCGAGGTCGGCACCGGTGAAGCCGGGGGTCTGGCCGGCCAGCGTGTCGAGATCGATGTGACGGGCGAGCGGCTTGCCGCGCGTGTGAACCTCAAGGATGTGTTTGCGGCCTTTGCGGTCGGGACGGTCGACGACCACCTGGCGGTCGAAGCGGCCGGGCCGCAGCAACGCCGGGTCGAGGATGTCCGGCCGGTTGGTGGCGGCGATCAAGATGATGTTGTCCTTCATCTCGAAGCCGTCCATCTCGACCAGCAGCTGATTCAGCGTCTGCTCGCGCTCGTCGTGACCGCCGCCCATGCCGGCGCCGCGGTGGCGGCCGACGGCGTCGATCTCGTCCATGAAGATGATGCAGGGCGAGTTCTGCTTCGCCTGCTCGAAGAGGTCGCGGACCCGGCTGGCGCCGACGCCGACGAACATCTCGACGAAGTCCGAGCCGGAGATCGAGAAGAAGGGCACGCCCGCCTCGCCGGCGACGGCGCGGGCGAGCAGCGTCTTACCGGTGCCGGGAGGCCCGTAGAGCAGGACGCCCTTCGGGATCCGCGCGCCGAGCGCCTGGAACTTCTTCGGGTTCTCGAGGAATTCTTTGATCTCCTCGAGCTCTTGGACCGCCTCGTCCACCCCGGCGACGTCGCGGAAGGTGATCTTGGGCGCGTCCACCGACATCCGCTTGGCTTTCGATTTGCCGAAGTTCATCACCCGCGAGCCGCCGCCCTGCATCTGGTTCATCAGGAAGATCCAGAAGCCGAAGAAGAGGACGAAAGGCAGGATGTAGGTGAGCAGCGAGAGGATGCTCGAGCTGCCGGTGCCGTGAACGGTGGTGTCGACTTCGTTTTCGTCGAGCAGCTTGATCAGTTCGCTCTCGGTGTTCGCCGGATAACCGGTGGAGAAGCTTTCGCCGTTCTTCTCCTTGATGTCGAGCGACAGATCCTTGTTGTTGATCGTCGCCGATTCGACTTCGCCCTTCGCGATCAGCCCCGTGGTCGGGTTGATGATCTGCGTGTAGGAGGGCGCTTCCGTGCCTGGATCGTTGGTGATCACGCGCTGGGCGATGAAGGCCAGGATGACCACCAGCAGGATCGGAAATGCCGCGCTTTTGAAGAACCGTCTCAAGAGAGAAAAATCAGCGTACCAGGGCGGTTTCGCCGCTCAGTGCACCAACGCGGCAACGTAATCCAGGTTGCGGTACCGCTGGGCATGGTCGAGGCCGTACCCGATTGCGAACTCATTCGGGATCTCGAAGCCCACATACCTGGCTGGAAGGTCCACCCGAAGCCGCTCCGGCTTGGTCAACAGCGTGCAGACCTCGAGCGACGCAGGGTCGCGCGCACCCAGGTTCCTCATCAGATATTGGAGGGTGAGACCGGAGTCGATGATGTCCTCGACGACCAGGACGTCGCGTCCCTGGATCGAGGCGTCGAGGTCCTTGAGGATGCGGACCACGCCGGAGCTGTCGGTCTGCGAGCCGTAGCTGGAGAGGGCCATGAAGTCGACCTCGCAGGGGATGTTGATGTGGCGCATCAGGTCGGCGAGGAAGAGGACGGCGCCCTTCAGCACGCCGACCATCACCAGGTCCCTGCCCAGGTAGTCCTTGCTGATCTGCTCGCCCAGTTCGGCGATCCGCTTCTGCAGTTCGTCGCTGGAGACGAGGGTCGCGCCGATCGCCGGGTCGTCCACGGGCCGCAGTCTAGGGAGCGGCCGCTTCGGCCGGCCGCCCGGCCGCGACTCCCTATGCGTCGCGCTCGGCCCGCAGGACACCCGACTCGAGCACCGCCCGCACGCCGTCGCCGAGGTCTAGCCGCGAACCGCCACGGCTCAAGCCCGCGACCTGGTCGGCGAAGCGGGCGGCGCCGGCGACCGGCCGCCCGGCGGCGGCGTCGGCGAGCCGCTGGAGGACGAGCCGGCGGAGCGGCGGTGCCAGTTCGACGAAGCGGGCGTGGGAGATGCGGCCCGCGGCGCCGCGCCGGAGCGGTCGAGCTCGGCGGCGACGAGCGCGTCGAGCACCTCGGCCTCGTCGCGCAGCAGCGCCGCGGTGCGCAGCACGTTCTGCGCGGCGGCCGGGTGGATCGCCTCCAGCGCGGGCACAAGCCCGTGCCTCACCCGATTGCGGGCATATCCATCTTCCTGATTCGACGGGTCCTCGCGCCAGGCCAGGCCGCGCTCCTCGTCGTAGGCGGTGACCTCGGCCCGGGTCGAGCCGAGCAGCGGGCGGGCGAGCCGGCCGTCGCGCTCCTTCATCCCCAGCAGCGCCCGCCGGCTGGGCGAGGAGGCGAGCCGGTAGAGGATCGTCTCGACCTGGTCGTCGGCGGTGTGGCCGGTGACGATCGTCGCGTCGCGCGCCTCGGCGAGCCGCGCCGCGGCGGCGTAACGGACGTCGCGCGCCCAGGCCTGCAGGTTGCCGCTCGTCTCCGGCCGGACCGGCCTCTCGGTCGCCAGCTCGACCCCCAGCCGCTCACATAAGGAGGCGCAGAAGTCGGCGTCGTCGTGGGACCCGGGGCGCAGCCCGTAGTCGACGTGGAGGGCCGTGACCGCCTCCGCCCCGCGGGCGCGGACCGCGAGGTCGAGCATGCAGACCGAGTCGCGCCCGCCGGAGAGCATCGCCACCAGCGGCCGCGGCGGGTCGATCAGCCCGCCCGCCTCGACCCGGGCGAGCAGGTCCATCAGCCCTCCGCCGGGTGGACGACGAAGAGCTCGGTCGGCACCGGGAACCCTTTCAGCAGAACCTCGCCGATCGGCTCGAGGCGCAGCTCGGGCCGCGTCTCCAGCGTCGCCGCGACCCGGTCGGTGACCAGCACCTCCCCCGCCAAGGCCCGGTTGGCGATCCGGTGGGCGAGGTTGACCTGGCTGCCGAAATAGTCGCCGTCTCGATAGACGGCGTCGCCATAGTGGATGCCGACCCGCGGCTGCGGCCTGCGGTCGAAGCCGCCGAGGAAGGCGACCGCCCAGGCGGTCAGCGCCGCCGCGTCGGGCGAGACCACCATCACCTCGTCGCCGATCGTCTTCACGATCGTCGCCTCGCGCGGCAGCGTCGCCTCGACCGTCTCGACGAAGTTCTCGACCACGTCGAGCGCCTCGATGTCCCCCTCCTCCTCGGTGAAGCGGGTGAAGCCGGTGAGATCGATGAAGCAGAGCGTCACCGCGACGTGGCCGAGCTCCATTTCGGCGGTCGACTGCTCGCCCCCGGTCTCCATATGTCCGACCACGTCCTGCTCGATGTAGTAGCGCAGGTAACGGTTGTGGAGGTACTCGGTGAGCGGCGCCGCCAGCGGCATGATTTCGGCGGCGAGATCGCCCATCGCCTCGGCCATCTGCAGCTCGGGGACGCCGTCGCGGATCAGCGGTTCGTGGACGTAGAGGTGGAAGAGGCGGATCTCCGCCTCGGCGATCCGCCGCAAGGAGGTCACGTAGACGCGGACCAGTTGCAGGAAGGCGACCAGCGGGAAGCCCGATTCGAGAACCTGGGCGCAGAGGCGGATCGCGGCGGCGTCGGCGACGCTGAGCTCGCGCTGGCGGCCGACCGGCGTCCCCATCATCACCAGGATCCGCTCGATCAGCTCCGCCTCGAGGCCGGTCTCCGCGGCGACCTTCTCGACCGTGATCTCGGCATCCGCCTCGTCGGCGAAGAGCTCCTCGGTGAAGCCGAAGGCGAGCCGGCCCTCCCGCCCGGCCTCCTTCAGGTCCTCGAGCGAGTAGCCGCGGTCGCGCATCCGGGCGACCACCCGCGCCTGCGCCGCGGCGGCGGCCGTCCAGCGGCCGCGGCGCACCGGGACGATCTTTTCCTCGGCCCAACGTTTGAGGGTCGACGCCGGGACCCCTGAACGCCGTGCCGCCTCGGTCAGGGAGATGTACTCGGAGATGGGCTCGTCCACGGAGGCGAGGCTAGCCGCCTCCATGGACGAGCGGGGTCTTAGCCCGGCGCCTCGGCGAAGACGACACGGGATCGTTCTGTTTAGGGTCGCTCCGTGCCCCGGCGCCTCCGGCCGACCGCCGAGATCCACCGCGACGCGATCCTGGTCGGCGACCCCGGCCGGGCGATGGCGCTGGCCCAGGTGTTGACCGAGCGGCCGAAGATGGCCAACCACGCGCGCGGGCTGTGGGGCTACTCGGGGACGACCGCCGCGGGCCGCGGGCTGACCGTGCAGTCGACCGGGATGGGCGGGCCGAGCGCGGCGCTGGTGTTGAGCGATCTGGCCGAGCTGGGAGTCGAGCGGGCGGTGCGGGTGGGGACCTGCGCGGCGATCGATCCGCGGTTCCGGCCGGGCGATCTGGTCTGGGTGCGGGCCGCGCGACCGTGGTCGGCGGACCACCCGGGCGCCGGATCGCCGGCGCGGCCGGACGAGAGGCTGGCGGAGAGCCTGCGCGCCGAGCTCGGCGAGGCGGCGAAAGCGGGACGGGTCGCCAGCGTCGACTTCCTCCACCCTTCCCCCGACCCCGCCCACGCGATCCCGGAGGGCGATGTCGCCGACATGCAGACCGCGGCCCTCTTCGCCGCGGGCGCGAGGCTGGGCGTCGCCTTGGCCGCGGTCTTGATCGTCACCGACGCCGAAGGCGTGGAGTCGCTCGGCGACGAGGACCTCGCCGAACGCGCCGCGACGGCCGCCCGCGCCGGTGAGTTCGCACTTCGCCATGCATAGCACTGGAAACTGCGAACTCAAGCGGTAAACGTGGTGGAGTCTAACCCTCTAGTCGAGGGTTATGCAGCGTCGGACTCAGGCTTAGCCTCGGACGCTTGTTTCTCGGCTTTTGCAGCGATTTTGCGGCGCAGGGAGCCGAGCTCCCTGGTCAGGTCGTCGAGCTGCTCCTCGACGTCCTCCAGGCGCTGGGAAAACGAGCGGATCCGCCGCTCGAGCCGCTCGACGTCGCTCGCCGAAGGCAGGTTGAGGGCGTTCATCGCCGCCTGCTGGGCCTCGATCGCCTTCTCGCGGGCGCCAAATGCCGCCTGCAGCGCGCTGTGGAGGTGCGGGCTGTCGATCAGCGCCTGGGCGATTTCGCCGATCGCCTGCTCGGAGCGTGCCCGCAGGCTGTCTCCGTCAGGCATGCCGTCTCCGTCTACGTACTCGTCTGGACCCACGCCAAATCCAATCTTCGCAATTCGTTGACGCCAGCTTAACGAGCACATCCGGAGCACATGGAAATCTCCTTCTTCCGACGGATGAAACCATCGATCGTTAAGGCCATATTGGGGGCGTAAACCTCCGTTGCCCACGACCGACATTGTGGGTAGCGTGAATGACCAACCCGCTGGGAGGGGAGCGGACCGCGGAAGCGGCCGCCCATGGAAGCGGGACACGAGGCGCATGAGAAGCAAGCTCGCACTAATCCTGGCGCTCGCCGCCTTTCTCGCGCTGGCCGCTCTTGGCAGCACGCTGGCCGCTGCTGAGAACGCGCCTGCGCTGCCGAAGGTCGAAGTGACCGAATCCCAACTGCCAGGCCTGGGCGGCTCCGGCACCGGCACCACGCCCACCACCCCGTCGACCACGACGACGCCCGCGCCGCAGTGTTCCGATGGGATCGACAACGACGGCGACGGCAAGATCGACATGGAAGACCCGGACTGCACCTCGCCGGCCGATACCACCGAGGGCCCGGAATCCTCGACTCCCGCGCCGACCAGCGGCGAAACCCTCGCACCCTCAACCTCGACTTCAGGCTTAGGGTCGACCGAACCGGGCGCGGAATCCGAAAAGAAGAAGCACAAGGAATTCGACCGCGGCGAATCGCTCGAAGAAGAACCGGAAGCGGACACGCGCGGCGGCGTCACCCACAACGAAAGCCTCGGCGACTCGAGCGGTGGCGGCAAGAGCAGCGGTGCGGTCACCGCGCCGAGCGCGACCGGCGGGGGCACCCAGCCGCTCGCCGGCGAAGGCGACGGCGGCGCCCAGTTCGAACCCGGCGGCGCGCCCACCCTGGCCAACCCGACGACGACGATCGCGCCCTTCGGCCCAGCCCCGATCGGGGTGCCCAACTTCGTCATCAACTCCTTCGAGATCCCGCCCTTCCTGCTGCCGATCTACCAGGCCTGCGGCACCGAATACGGGATCCCCTGGGAGGTGCTCGCGGCGATCAACAAAATCGAGACCGGCTTCGGCACCAACCTCAACGTCTCCAGCGCGGGCGCGGTCGGCTGGATGCAGTTCCTCCCCTCGAGCTGGGAAACGTACGGGCTCGACGCTAACGGCGATGGTCGTAAGGACCCGTACAACCCGGTCGACGCGATCTGCGCCGCCGCCCACTACCTCAAGGTCGCGGGCGGCCAGAAAGACCTCTACGGCGCGATCCTCGCCTACAACCACGCCGACTGGTACGCGCAGGAGGTGCTCACCTACGCCCGCGCCTACGGCCGCATCCCCTCCACCTTGGTCGGCTCGCTGACCGGCCTCACCGAGGGCGCCCACTTCCCGGTCGCCGCCGACGCCCGCTACTCGGACGAACTCGCCGCCCGCCAGGCGCTGAAGAACTCGACCACCGACACGCGGATCGCCGGCAACGCCGCCGAAGTCATCTCCTCCTCCCCCACCCGCCGCGGGATCAACATCTTCGCCAAGAAGGGCTCACTGGTCGTCGCCGTCAACGACGGGGTGATCCGCAAGATGGGCCACTCGGCCAACCTCGGCAACTTCATCGTCCTCGAAGACACCTACGGCAACCGCTACACCTACGCCGGCCTCGGCAAGCTGGTCCGCGACAGTCGCACGGTCGTCACCACGAAGGGCAAGGAAAAGCAGATCCCGGTCGAAAGCCAGGAACTGCGGCCGCGGCTGCGCGCCCTGCCGGATCGCGCGGGCAAGGGCGTCAGCAAGGAACAGAAGGCCGAAGCGAAGGCCGAGGAAACCCTCGAAAAGGCTTCGGGTGACGGCTCGATCCGGGTCGGCTCGAAGGTGATCGCCGGCACCATCCTCTCCCACGTCGCCCAGGGCACCGAAGGCGCCGACCCACACATCAACTTCTCGATCCGCCCGGCCGGCAAAGGCGCGCCGCGGATCGACCCGAAGCCGATCCTCGATGGCTGGAAGCTCCTCGAAGCGACCGCGATCTACCGCGCCAAGGGCAAGAACCCGTTCAACGCGCAGCTCAGCGGCGCCGGGATCCTGCTGCTCTCCAAGGAAGCGCTGACCCAGAGGGTGCTGAACGACAAAGGCCTCGACATCTACCAGTGCGGCCGCGAAGACATCGAACAGGGCAAGATCGACCGCCGCATCCTGGCGTTGCTCGAGTACCTGCGCTCGAAAGGCTTCACCCTGCGGATCAGCGCCCTCGAGTGTGGCCACGGCTACTTCACCGAAAGCGGCAACGTCTCCGAGCACTCGACCGGCGACGCGGTCGACATCGCCGAAATCGACGGCGTCAACGTGACCGGCCACCAGGGCCCCGGCACGCTGGTCCACGAACTGATCGAAGACGTCCTCCAGCTGCAGGGCTCGATGCAGCCGCACCAGGTCATCTCGCTGGAAGACTTCCCCGGCGAAGTCAGCTTCGCCGAAGCCTCCCACTACGACCACGTCCACATCGGCTACCGCCCGGTCGAAAACGGCAACCCGCTGGAAGCCCAGGCGCTGCTGAAGCCGGAGCAGTGGGAACACCTCATCAGCCGCCTCGGGCAGATCGAAAACCCGAAGGTGCCGATCGAACCGTCGAAGTACTCGCTGCCGGACAAGCCGAAGAACTCCGCCGAAGAAGTGCTCGGCGGGCATCCGCGCGGCGAAGACTAGGCTCAGCCTCCTGAGCCCCTTCTTCGGATTCGCCCAATTCGACTTCGCCGGGACCCTGCCGCTCGCCGACGGCCGTTACCTGGCGCAACTCGAGGAGGCCGGTGCCGAGAGCGTGCTGGTGGTGCAGACGATTGCCGCGCCGCCACGGCCGTCCCGCCGGCGCCGACGGCCCCGCGACTCCGAGGCTGCGGCGCCCCCGGCCGAGCTGCCGCTGGCGCGGGCGACCGCGATCCGCGCCTTCGAGCCCTACGAGGGCTCCGAGGAGGCGGCCGCCTGGCTCGCCCATGCGACCCTGAGCGAGGACACGATCGACGCGACGGTCGAGACCGGGCTCGCGCTCCTGAACGACGCCCTCCACGCCCAGGCGGTCGCCGCCGTCGACCCCCACATCGCGACCCTCACCGCCGAGCGCGCCGTCGCCGTCCGCCTCGGCTACGGCCGCGGCGACCAGATCGCCGACGGCTCCTTCACCGAAGCCCGCGAGGTCGACGTCACCGCCGCCGGCTCCCCCCGCCGTCGCCGCCAAGAGGAGCTCCGCCCGCAAGAACGAGTCGCCGCCGTCCTCCGCGGCCGCGAGTCCTTCGCCGCCTGCGAGCCCCTCCTCCTCCGAGCCCGCGCCGACCTCGACGCCGGCCGCCGCCGCGAGGCCGCCCTCCAGCTCCGCATCGGCGTAGCCGCACTCCTGGCCGAGCTATCGACGGCCTTGGACGACGAGGATCATCGGAAGGACATCGCCGCCTTGGAGGAGCGACGCCCGGCAGTCGAAGCCGCCGCGGAGCAAGCGCTAGCCGGCGACCTCCCGCCCGAGTCCGCGGCGGCGGTCGGCGAAGCGCTGGAGCTCGCCGAGCGAATTCTCCGCCGCCGGCGGGTGCTTGGGTCCTGAGTCGGGTCCGGCTGCTCGTGCTCTGGGCTGGGGACGGCTGGGTTCGTGGCCCGGTCGATTGGGGACGGGCGAGGGTCCCGGGCGTCTCGTGGCGGCCCTGGCAGGCTGTGGCCGCCACGAGACGCCCGGGACGCGAGCCTTTCGGGGGGATTGGCAGGGACGTGCGCCTTTTGACGGAGATCCCACCGGTCAGGAAGACGCGACCGACTTTTGGTCCCCCATAGGGGCCCAAAACTCCGCTGCGTGATTTGACCTTGCTATAGGAGGGTCAACTCACGCAGCGCGATTTCAGGTCCTGAAGAAACGTTGAGTTCCGCGCGCCTCCGTGACGATCCTCGCGTCCCCGTGACGCCTCCCCGGCGTCCCCCGCACATCCCCACGAGACCCGGCCCTCTCGGCGGCGGCCTCAGCCCGCCCGGGTCGCCGCCGAGAGGGCCGGGTCCCTCGGCGACCCTCACCCGGCTCCGTCCGCCGCGAGCCCGCCGCGTCCCTAAACGATCGTGTGCTCGACCACGATCGCGTCGAGCAGCGTCCCCGCAATGTGGTGGGCTTCGAACAGCTCGATCCCGTCGACCGAAGGCACCCCGATCACGGTGAGCCCTGCGGCGCGCGCCGCGGCCACGCCGGTCGGCGAATCCTCCAGGGCGATCACGTTCGGGCCCGCGTCGACCCCGATCCGCCTGCATGCCTCCAGGTACGGATCCGGCGCCGGCTTCGGCTCGGCCACTTCGTGGCCGCTGACGACGGCGTCGAAGATCGCTTCGAAGCCGACGATCTCCAGCGAGCGTTCGACGAAGGAGAGTGGTGAGTTGGAGACCAGGCCGATCGGGGTGCCCTGGGCCTTCAGCCGTTCGAGCAGATCGCGGGCGCCGACCATCGCCTCCACCCCATGCTCGAGCTCGGCGACGACCATCTGGTCGAGCTCCGCCATCAGCTCGACCCCGCGGCCCTCCTGCTCCAGCCACTCTTCCAGCAGCTTGGCGGCGGCAGCGCCGGATTTGCCGATCAGCTCGACCTTGTGCGCGGCGGTGAACTCACGCGCGTAGGCGTCGAACAGGTCCTGCTCGGCGCGGGTCCAGACCGACTCGGTGTCGAGCAGCAGGCCGTCGTTGTCGAAGAGGACCGCGTCGGGGGCTTCAGGTGGCATGGATCGCATCATCTCAATCCGGCGACGCCGACCCGTGCGTGGGAAAACCCGGTAGCGTCGCGGCCACGATGCCCTTCCACATCGAGCTCGCCACGGGTCGACTCCACGCCCGCTCCTTCAACCTCACCGAGGAGGAGCTGCGGCGGACCGTCATCGAGCCGTGGTTGAGCGGCCGCCCGGTGCTGCTCGGCGACCGCAAATGGACGCGCGACGACGCCGAGCTGAAGGTCCTCGAAGGGCCAGAGCTCTCGAACCAGGACCTCGCCTTCAGCCAGGGCTGGTCGAACGCCCAGCGGGGCGCCACCGACGTCACCGCGGCGGTGGTCGGCGGCGCGACCGAGGCCCGGCGCGCGGCGCGAGGCCCGGCGGCGATCGTCATCCACACGGACTCGCCGGTGGGGACGCTGACCGACATCGTCGCCGGTCACGACACCGAAAAAGTACCGATCGAGGAGGCGCGGGAGCGGATCGACGGCCGCGACCCCTCGGTCGCGGCCGTGATCCTCGTCGTCCAGCGCGACTAGCGCGCCGCCCTCCCAGGAACTGGCTCTAGGCAGCCGGCGCCGCGGCGCCGGAGAAGTCGAGCGCGGTACCGCGCGGGATCACCAGCACCGGGTAGTTGGCCGCCTCGACCGCGTAGTCGCTGGCGGCGCTGAGCACGACTTTGCCCTCCGGGGCCTCTTTGCGCGAGCCGACGACGAGCATGTCGAGCGGGCCCGAGCCGTGCTCGGCGACGGTCGCCCCGAGCGCGCCGGCGAGGCTCTCGGCGGTCTGCCGGGCGGCGACGTCGCCCTCGTCGATGACGCCGACGGTGTTGACCGAGAGCGCCGGGTTGGAGCGCAGGCCGGCGGGCGCGACGGCGATCGCCGAAGCGCCGCCGAGCAGCAGTTTGTGGGCCGAGATGCCGGGCTTCACCAGCCCGTTCGCGGTCCGGTATTCGGAGCCGAAGACGATCACGTCGGCGCTCTCCTGCGCGGCCACTTCGGCGAGGCCGACGCTGGTCGCGGGGTTGGCGACGATGTACTTCGGCATGTCGGGGGTGCCGACCGACTCGGCCCCGCGGGCGAGCAGCTGTTCGGCGGCCTGCTGGTCGAGCGATTCGCCGAACGAGTGGCGGACGTAGGCGAGCGAGAGCTCGGCGCCCGAGAAGGCGAGCAGCCGGCCCAGCGCCAGCGCGTCGCGGTCGTTGTCGGTGTCGTCGTAGGAAACGATGATCTTCAGTGCCATGGGAAATCTCCTTTCGCGTTCTGGTTTCGAAGTGCCCTTTGAATGTCCCACCGACTGAGTATCAGCGCAACTGGAATTACTGGTAGCTAGAATAAGTAACGCTTATGCTCGACGTGAAGCGGCTGAAGATCTTTCGCGAGGTCGTCTCGCAGGGCTCCTTCTCGGCCGCCGCCGACGCGCTCGACTACTCGCAATCCGCTGTCTCGCAGGCGATCCAGACGCTTGAGGGAGAAGCCGGAGTGGCGCTGATCGAGCGCAGCCGCGGCGGTGTCCGCCCCACCGCGGCAGGCGCCGCGCTGGCCGGGCACATCGGCGGCATCCTCGCCCAGCTGCGGGCGGCCGAGGACGAAATCGCGGCGATCGTCGCCGGCTACGGCGGCCACCTGCGCACCGCCTCCTTCCCGACCGCCGGAGCGGACCTGATGCCGCAGGCGATAGCCGCCTTCCGCGGCTCCCACCCCGGAGTCGAGGTCTCACTCGCCGAGGGCGAGCCGGAGGAGATCGCGCCGCGCCTGCGGGCGGGCGAGTTCGACCTCGCCCTGCTGTTCGAATTCGAGGGCGTCGGCGAGCACCTCACCACCGGCCTGCGCCGCTTCGAGCTGTTCGACGACCCGCTCCACCTCGCCCTCCCTGCCGACCACCGGCTCGCCGCCCGCAAAGCGGCGCCGCGCCTTGAGGACCTGCGGGAGGAGTCCTGGGTGCAGACCTCGGCCGCCAGCCCCTGCGCCCGTCACGTCGTCCGCTCCTGCATCGCCGCCGGCTTCGAACCGCGGGTCTCCTTCGAGAGCGACGACTACCTCACCGTCCAGGGCCTGGTCGCGGCCGGGGTCGGCGTGGGGCTGATCCCGCAGACGGCGCTCTCCACCGTCCGCGACGACATCGTGGTGCGGCCGCTGGCCCCCCAGAGCCCGGTCCGCAAGGTGTTCGCGGCAACCCCCCGCGCCGCCGCCGCGACCGCCGCCGTGGCGACGATGCTCGACGTCCTGCGCAGAGAAGCCCGAATCCGGAGCCGCCCCCCGGGAGGAGGACGGGAGACGGCTCCGTGATTTGCCTCGGGCTTGGCTAGATCAGCGTCACGCGGATCCCGCCGCCGGGGCCGCAGACCCCGAAGGTGCAGCGCCTTTGATCCCGTCCGGATAACCGAGCGACGGGACGTCCGACGGGTACACCTCGTGCCCGTGGACGGCGATGTCGCCGGTCTCCATTTCGGCCTCGGTCATCCGCAGCGGCACGACCAGGCCGACGATCTTCAGCAGGATGAACGTCCCGATCGCGGAGAAGGCGATCACCCAGGCCGCGGTGTAGGCCTGCACCCAGAGGAGGTGCAGCCCGCCGCCCGAGATCAGGCCTTCGTGTTCGCCCGCCATCAGTTTGTTGGCGAAGATGCCGGTCAGCAGACCGCCACAGAGACCCGCGAAGCCATGCGTGTAGACGACCCCGAGGGTGTCGTCGACGTTGCGGAAGGGCGCCACCCGGCTCAGGTAGTTGAGCGCGAAGTAGACGATCGCCGAGGCGATGACCCCGATGATGATCGCCGCCCAGCCGTTGACGAAACCGGCGGCCGGGGTGATCGCGACGAGGCCGACGATCATGCCGTTGACGCTGCCGATCAGGCTCGGCTTGCGGCCCGTGGCGTAGTCGAGGCCGACCCAGACGAGGAAGGCGACCGCGGTGCAGAGGTTGGTGTTGAGCACCGCCGCGGAGGCAAATTCGCCGGCGCTGTACCAGTCACCGCCGTTGAAGCCGTTCCAGCCCATCCAGAGGAGGCCGGCACCGACCGCCACCATCGCCAGGTTGTTCGGAGCGTCGATCTCGCGGTCGCGCTGGAGACGCGGACCGATCACCGCCGCGGCGACGAAGCCGGAGATCCCGGCCGCGAGGTGGATCACGTAGCCACCGGAGAAGTCCAGCGAGCCCTGCTGCGCGAAGAAGCCACCGCCCCAGATCATGAAGGCGTTGACCGTGTAGATCAGCAGCGTCCAGAGGGCGACGAACGGGATCCACGCTTTGAAGTTGAAGCGGCCCAGGACGGACCCGAGCATGAGGATCGGCGTGATCGCCGCGAACACGATCTGGAAGTAGGCCAACGTCGATTGCGGGAAGAGGAATTCTTCTTCCGCCAGCTCGGGGATGTGGGCCTGACCTAACAGGTCGTGGCTATTGAGGATCGATTCTGGCTTCCCGATGAAGTTCCCAAAGAAGCCGCTGCTGGCCCCGAAGATATGGACCGGCTCCCCGAAGCCCATCTTGAATCCGACCAGGACCCAGAGGATGAGCACGATCGCGAAGGCGACAAACGCCATCATCATCGAGTTCACCGACCAGCGTTTCTGCATTACCCCGCCGTAAAGGACCACGAGGCCCGGGATGCTCATCAGGCCGACGAGCGTCGCGGCGGTGAGCTGCCATGAATTGGCGCCTTCGCTCAACCATTCCATTGAATTGATGCTTCCTTTCGTTTCACGCAATTGGGACTGGCGTAAACCCTCACGCGAAGGAAGCGGCGCCACTACGTACGAGTGTCTAAAGATCGGTGGGCAATCTTCTCCCCCAGGGCGATAGGCGGCTCGCGATCACGCACGTAAGGTGCCCCCATGCCACTTGAAGGACATTACGAGCGACAGACCACGCCGCTCTACAAACTGAGTCATAGGGAGATCTGGGTCGCGGCGAGCATCGTCGCGGTGACCCTCGTGACGATCGTCGCGATGGTCGCCTTTACCGGGACCAGCAACAGCAATCCGCCGCCTGCGATCGGGTGCATCAACCCCACCGTCGCCGGCATCGTCGGCGCCGAAACGATCAACGCCTGCGGTCAGGAGGCCGTCGACATCTGCACCCACGCCTCGGAATACACGGGCGCTCGGGCGGAGACGATCGTCGGCAACTGCGACCAGCAGGCCGTCAAATTCTGATTTAGCTGGGAGAGGGCGGCGAGTCGTTCGACCGCCGCCCCTCCCCGCTTGACGTCCCTACTTGCCGCTCCACTTCGGCGTGCGCTTGCCGAGGAAGGCGGCGATGCCCTCTTTGGCGTCCTCGCTGCCGAAGGCGGCGGTGAAGCCACCCTTCTCGGCCTCGATGCCGGCGTCGATGTCGCCCTTCGCCGACACCCGCTTGACCTGGGCGAGCGCGATCGGGGCCTGCTCGGCCAGCTTGTTCGCCCACATCAGCGCCGTCTCGAACAGCTCGTGGTCGGGCACGACGCGGTTGGCGAGGCCGATTTCGAGGGCCTCCTCGGAGAGGATCGCGTCGCCGGTCAGGTTCATCTCCAGCGCTTTCGACTCGCCGACCAGGCGCGGCAGCCGCTGGGTGCCGCCGAAGCCGGGAATGATCCCCAGCTTGATCTCCGGCTGACCGAAGACGGCGGCCTCGGCGGCAATGCGGAAGTCGCAGGCCATCGCCATCTCGCAGCCGCCGCCGTAGGCGATCGCGTTGACCGCGGCGATCGTCGCAACGTCCCCGGTTTCGAACTCGCGGAACAGCGCGTGAGCACCGTCGAGCAGCTCTTTGCCGCCCGCCGGGTCCATCTGCGTGAACGCCTTGATGTCGGCGCCGGCGGAGAAGACGATCGGCACCGAGGAGACGATCACCATCGCGCGGATCGCCTCATCGGCCTTGACCTTCTCCCAGACCGTCGTCAGGTCGAGGATCACCTGCGGGTGGACCGCGTTCATCGGCGCGTTGGTGAGCCAGGCGATCGCCACCGGGCCGCGGGTCTCCAGCTTCACCTTCTCCGGCTGCTCGCCCTCGTCGGGCTGCGGGTAGGCGTAGAAGCCCTGGCCGGTGGTGATCCCGAGGCGGCCCTGGGCGACCAGGCGCTTCAAGGTGACGGGGGCGGCGAACCGCTCGCCGTACTTCTCCTCCAGCCCCTCGATCTTCTCCAGCATCTTGTCGAGACCTTCGACGTCGGCTTTCCAGAACGGGGGGAGCAGACCTTTGCGCGGGTCGAGGCCGGCCCCGGTCATCATCCCGAGGTCGATGTCGCGGACCGAGGCGATCCCCTCCTCGACCAGCAGGCACGACTCGATCAGGGCGCGGGCGCCGAACATCTCGATCAGCTCCTGGGCGTCGGGCTCGGCGTCGCCGGGGACGTTCTGCTCGCCGTCCTTGAAGAAGCCCTCGCCGCCGCTCTTCATCCCCAGCTTGCCTTCGCCGACCAGGCCGCGCAGGCCCTCGTGGACGTAGAAGGACTCGCCGTATGAGTGGTTCAGGTGCTCGGCGACGTGGAAGACGGTGTCGAGGCCGAGCAGATCGGTGAGGAAGAACGGGCCCATCGGCGCGAGCTTGGCCTCGGCGATGGCGCTGTCGATCCCCTTCAGCGAGAGGCCTTTCTCCTCCTGGGCGCGCCAGATCTCGCCCATCGTCGCCATCAGGATCCGGTTGACGACGAAGCCCGGGACCTCACCGCAGACGATCGGCTGCTTCTTGATCGCCTGGGCGAAGTTGTAGGCCGCGGTGGCGGTCTCCTGCGAGGTGTCCTCACCGACGATCACCTCGACCAGCGGCATGATCGAGGCCGGGTAGAAGAAGTGGAAGCCGACCACCTTGTCGGCGCGCAACGTCGCCTCGCCCATCTCGGTGATCGAGAGCGAGGAGGTGTTGGAGGAGAGGATCGCGTGGCCGGGGGTGGCGGCGTCGATCTCGCGGAAGACGGCCTGCTTGATCTCCATCTTCTCCGGCACGGCCTCGATCACGAAGTCGACGTCGGCGAACTCGGCGTAGCTGATGGTGCCGGTGATGTTGGCCATCACCTCGGCGAGCCGGGCGTCGGCCTGCTCCTGGGTGATGCGCTCCTTCTTCACCTGAGAGCCGAGCTGGCCCTGGGTGACCGCGCGCGCCTTCTCCAGCGCCGCGTCGACGAATTTCTGATCGATGTCCTTGACCACGACCGGGATGTCGGCGGCGGCGATCGCCTGGGCGATCTCCCCACCCATCGTGCCCCCTCCGACCACGGCGGCCTTGCTTACGAACATCGGCGTTGCTCCTCCCTATTCCTTTGATGCGGGTGTTTCCTGCGACTTGGCTTGGCGGCCGGCGGCCGCGCGAAGCTGGGAGGCTATCCGGATGGGGCCATCGGCGACATCAGACCGTGACGAGCTGCTCGCCTTCGAGCTGGCGCTCGACGAGAAGGTGTGCGACGAGGTCCATCGGGAGAGCTGGGGCCGGCTCTTCCTCACCCCCTCGGCGCCGCTGATCTGGGATGCCAACTGGGTCGGGATCGAGGAGGTCGGGCTGAGCGTCGACCAGGTCGCCGCGATCGCCGACGAGACGCTCGGCGGCGAGGGCTTCGGCCACCGCACGATCTGCCTGCTCGACCAGGCCGACGGGCGGCGCATGGGCGAGGAGGTCGAAGCCGAGGCGGCCCGCTGGCCGCGCTGGGAGGTCGAGCGCACCCGCTACATGGTCTGGCGCGGCGGCCAGGTCGCCCCACCCCCGCGGCGTTCGCACTTTTCCCCGGATACCGGGGATAACTGCGAACGCACTTGGCGGGAGGTGGCGCTGGCGGGGATCGAGGGGCTGCGACGGCGGCTGATCGCCGAGGAGACGGTGCCGACCGGGGTGCCGGAGCCGCAGGCGACGGTCGACCAGCTCTTCGAGATCGACCGGCGCTACGGGGCGGCGGGCGGCGACCGCTGGTTCACGGCGCCGGCCGCGGGCGAGCCGCTCTCCTGCTGTCGCCTGCTGAGCGACGGGCGGATCGGCCAGGTCGAGGACGTCGGCACCCGCGAAGGCGCCCGCGAACGTGGCTACGCGAAAGCCATCGTGCTCGCCGCCGTCGCCGCCGCCCAGGCGGACGGCAACGCGCCGATCTTCCTCACCGCCGAGGCCGCCGACTGGCCGCAGCTGATGTATGCCAAGCTCGGCTTCGAGACGGTCGGCGACCTGACGATCCTCCGCCGTCGCCCATGACCGGCCGGAACGCTCTACATATGGGATACCGCTACGACCGAAAGTCTGTACGGGCGTACAAACGCCCTCTTGACCCCTCGGCATTAGGCTCTTTTGGCTCTGCCTAGGGAGTTATTGAAAGGAAACCGATCGCGGCCGGGCACCGGACGCGCCGCAAGTGAGGGACAGCACAAGCGATGAGCCGAATCCGCCAGCAGAACGTGACCGCAGCCCAGTGGAGCTCCAATGGTGAGTCCCTTGGCGCGCTCGATCTGACCGTTCCCGAGAACGCCGCCTTCGGCGCCAACGTCTTCGACGAGACCGTGCAGAAGGAACGCCTGCCCGACGACGTCTTCGCGAAGCTCCAGGCCACCCTGGCCGGGGGCGAGGCGCTCGACCCGAGCCTCGCCGACGCGGTCGCCGAAGCGATGATGGAGTGGGCGCTGGAGATGGGTGCGACCCACTACACCCACATGTTCCAGCCGCTGACCGGCTCGACCGCGGAGAAGCACGACTCCTTCTTCGAGCCCGCCGGCGAAGGCAAGCTGGTCGCCGACTTCTCCGGCAAGGACCTGATCCAGGGCGAGCCGGACGCCTCCTCGTTCCCGACCGGCGGCGTCCGCGCCACCTTCGAGGCGCGCGGCTACACCGCCTGGGACCCGACCAGCCCGGCCTTCATCCTCGAGAACCCGAACGGGACGCTCTTGGCGATCCCGACCGCCTTCACCAGCTGGACCGGTGAGGCGCTCGACGCGAAGATCCCGCTGCTGCGCTCGATGGACGCCCTCTCGAAGACAGCGGTGAAAGCGCTGCGGCTGCTCGGCGACGAGTCGACCGAGCGGGTCTTCACCACGGTCGGCCCCGAGCAGGAGTACTTCCTGATCGACGAGCAGTACTTCTTCGAGCGGCCCGACCTGATCTCCACCGGGCGCACCCTGTTCGGCGCCAAGCCGCCGAAGGGGCACGAGCTCGACGACCACTACTTCGGCTCGATCCCGGAGCGCGTGCTCGCCTTCATGATGGAGTCGGAACTGGAAATGCGGAAGCTCGGCATCCCGGTGAAAACCCGGCATAACGAGGTCGCCCCCGCCCAGTACGAGATCGCGCCGATCTTCGAGAACTCGAACGTCGGCTCCGACCACCAGCAGCTGCTGATGCGGACGCTGGAAAACGTCGCCCGGCGCTACGGCCTCATCTGTCTCCTGCACGAGAAGCCCTTCGCGGGCGTCAACGGCTCGGGAAAGCACAACAACTGGTCGATGGGGACCGACAGCGGGACCAACCTGCTGAACCCGGGTGACACGCCGGAGGACAACATCCACTTCCTGTTCTTCTGCACGGCGGTGATCCAGGCGGTCAACAAACACCAAGGGCTGCTGCGGGCCTCGGTCGCCAACATCGGACAGGACCACCGGCTCGGGGCCAACGAGGCTCCGCCGGCGATCATCTCGATCTTCCTCGGCGCCGAACTCGAAAAAGTGTTCGAGGCGATCGCGACCGGCGAAGGCGATCCGAACACGCCCGCCTCTTTCCTCGACCTCGGCACCACCGTGCTGCCGCCGCTGCCGCTCGACGGCGGCGACCGCAACCGGACCTCGCCGTTCGCCTTCACCGGCAACAAATTCGAGTTCCGGGCGCTCGGGTCGAGCATGTCGCTGGCCTTCCCGAACACGGTGCTGAACACGATCGCGGCCGAGGCGATCGACGAGCTGGCGAACAAGCTGAAGGCGAAGCTCGACGCCGGCTCGGGGATGCCCGAGGCCGTGATGGAGATCGTCAAAGACTCCTACCTGGCGAACAAGGTCGTCTGCTTCGGCGGCGACAACTACTCCGAGGAGTGGCACCAGGAGGCCGAGCGGCGGGGGCTGAAGAACCTGAAGACCACCCCGGACGCGCTGCCGGAAGTGATCTCCGACGACACCGTGAAGGCGTTCGAGGAGTACAACGTCCTCTCCAAGCGGGAGCTCGAGTCCCGCTACGACGTGTGGGTCGAGCAGTACGCGATCCGGGCCAACATCGAGGCCGAGGAGACGTTCTCGATCGGCCAGACGATGATCCTCCCGGCCGGACTGCGGCAGCTGGCGCTGATCTCCAGCGCCGGGGTCTCGGCCCTCGAGGGCGAGATCCGCGAGCTGGTCGACGACCTGGTTGCCACGCTCGGCGAGCTGAAAGAAGCCAACGCGGTGCCCGGCGACCTCGAGGGGCTCGAGCTGGCGATCTACGCTCGCGACAGTCAGCTGGCGGCGATGAGCAGGGTCCGCGAGGTGGGCGACCAGCTGGAGCGCGTCGTCGCCGACGACCTCTGGCCGCTGCCGAAGTACGAGGAGATGCTCTTCATCAAGTAGCGCATCAGGACAGCGGGCCTTCGTGCCCATCGTCCGCAGGGCCCGGGGGCGGCGGTTGGTCGTCCCCGGGCTCGATGTCCTTGTTGTGCTCGGGTGGGTCCTTGATCGCCCAGCGGATCAGCCAGAGGACCCCGGCGGCGCCGACGATCGGGATCAGGCCGCCGAGCAGCACCGGCTGCCACGCCTCTTCGGCGCGGACGATGCGGATCCCGGCGGTGACCACTTCCGGCTGGATCATGCGGGCGCCTTCGGCAGGCCCAGCCCGCCGGACAGGGGATTGAGGTCGGCGAGCAGCTCGAGCAGGCGGGGCTGCGGCTCGGCGTCGTCGATCACGATCGCCGTCCCCGGCCAGGCGTAGCGGCAGTAACGGGCATATGCCTGGCGCGAGGAGAGGTCGGGCTCATAGATCCAGCAGCCGCTGTTCCAGTACCGGGTCGGCCCGTGTGTTGCGCGCACGTCGTCGAGCGGCTGGTGGGTGTGGGCGAAGACGATCTTCTCCGCCTCCTGGTCGTAGCCGAGATTGGCGACGACCTGGGAGAACGCCTCGAGCGCGTGCTCGGTCGGGCTCGAGCGCGAGAGCACGGTCGGCTCCGGGTACTGCGGCCGGGCCGGCGCCGGGCCCGGCAGCGGCTGCTCGCGGGCCTGGCGGGCGGCCTCGTCGGCGACCACGGCGTCGAAGTGCTCCTCGCTCGGCAGGCCGACGGTGTCGCCCTCGGTGCGATCGCGGACATGCGCGGCGACCCGCCGGGCCCCGCGCACCGGGGCGCCCGCCGCCTGGGCGATCCGACCGGCCCGCCGGGCGGCGCTGAAGACGTTGCGCTGGGCATGGGTCCCGTGCGGCATCTGCGCCGCGATGTAGAGCCACTCGGTGAGGAGCGTGGTCACCGACTCGTAGTCAGACTCGCAGGTCGGCTCCTCAGGGCCGCCAGAGGCGATCGCCCAGAGCGTCCGGGTGAGGAGGCGCGAGCCGCGCGAGCCGCTCATCCGCGCGTGCGGGTCGAGGTAGTGGCCGTGGGTGCAGAGGACGCCGGCGAAGCTGTAGGTCGGGTAGGCGATCTCGATCTCGACCCCGGGCAGGCGGTGCTCGAGGAAGCCCCGGAAGAAGTCCGGGCCGGGCGGCTCGGCCGGCGGCACCCGGTCTACCCGGGGCGCCTCGCCGCGGGCCAGCGCCGCCTCGACCACGCGGGTCTCTTCGTCGCGGTGGACGAGGTGGTGGTCGTGGTTGCCGGCGAGGAAGACGAAGCGCTTACCGGGCAGCTTCTCGGCGATCAGCCGCAGGAGGCCGGAGGAGGAATCGACCGCGTCGGCGACCGAGCCGAAGAGGAAGTCGAAGAGGTCACCGAGGAGGATCACCTCGTCGACCCCGTCGAGCGCCGGGGCCAGCCGTTCGAGGAAGAAGTCCTCGCGCAGGAGATCGCGGCCGGTCCAGGCGCCGAAGTGCGTGTCGGAGATGACCAACGCTCGCAAGGAGCCTGAGTCTAGGAGGGTCGGCTAAGGCGCGCGCGGGCGCAGGCGCATCGGGAGCCCGCCGCGGGGCGAGAGCGTCGGCATCTGGCGCACCGTCATCGTGCGGCCGGGGAGCGCGTCGGCGCGCAGCTTCTGCAGCAGCATCGTGGTCACCAGCTTCACCTCGAGCTGGCCGAAGCGTTTGCCGATGCAGACCCGTTTGCCGCCGCCGAAGGGGACGTAGGCGCCGCGCGGCAGCTGCGCTTTGCGCTCGCGGGTGAAGCGCTCGGGGACGAAGGCCTCGGGCTCGGGGAAGACCTCGGGGATCCGGTGGCTGGCCCAGGAGACGTAGTTGACGTAGGCACCGCGGGGCACCGAGTAGCCGCCGAACTCGAAATCGCGGACGGCGCGGCGCGGGCCGATCCAGGCGGGCGGGTAGAGGCGCAGGACCTCGTCGACGACCATGTCGAGGTACGGCAGCTCGCGCTCCAACTGGTCGATCGTCGGCGCCTCCCCTCCCAGCACCCGGTCCTGCTCCTCGCAGAGCTTCGCCAGCGCGTCGGGGTGGTGGGCCAGCTCGTAGAGGGCGAAGGTGACGGTCGAGGTCGAGGTGTCGTGGCCGGCGAACATCAGGGTCATCACCTGGTCGCGGATCTCGGAGTCGGTGAAGCGCTCGCCGCCCTCGCCGCGCGCCCCGATCAGCAGGCTGAGGATGTCGCGGCGGCCGCTGTCGGGTTCTTCGCGACGGCGGCCGATCTCCTCGTAGACGATCCGGTCGAGCACCGCGCGCGCCGCCATCAACCGGCGCCAGGGCGAGCCCGGACCGCGCACCAGGCGCAGGGCGTAGTCGATGCCGAAGAAGCCGAGCGCCTCCTCGAATTTCTCCGCTGCCACCGCGCCCTTGCCGCCGTCGTCGGGATCGAGGCCGAGCAGTGCCCGCATCGCGATCCGCATCGCCAGCTTGCGCATCCAGGCGTAGACGTCGACCACGGTGTCGGGACGGAGGGTGGCGATGGCCGCCTCGGCCTCCGCCCGCATCGCCGCGGTCGAGGCCTCGACCTGCTCGCGGTGGAAGGCGGGCAGCATAATCGCCCGGGCGCGGTCGTGATAGCCGTCGTCGATCGTCAGCAGGCCGTCGCCGAGCAAAGGAATCAGGTCGCCGAAGCTCGACTCGCGCCAGTGGAAGTTCTCCGGGTGGCCGACGGTGACGAAGTGGTTGGCCTCCGGGCCGAGCATGAAGACGGCGCGGGTGTGGAGCAGCCGCATGCTGAAGATCGGCCCGTACTCTTCGTAGGCGCCGAGCAGAAGGGGCAGCGGGTCGCGCGCGACCTGCTTGGTGCGGGCGATGCTGAAATTGGTGGGCCCGGGCGGGTAGGAGCCCCTTCCCCGCCACTCGGCGGCGAGGTCGTCGGCGACCCGGCGGACCGGGTTGGCGGACATCTGCGGCGGGCGCGAAGCAGCCGGCGCGGTGGAGTCGACCGTGGCCATGGCGGAAGCATAACTGGCTGGCTGGCCAGTTTCTGCCAGGGTGAGTTAGGCGGCGGCCTTGGCGGCGAGCTGGCCGCAGGCCGCGTCGATGTCGCGGCCACGGGTGAGCCGGACGGTGGCGGGGACGCGGTGCTCGGCGAGGATCGCCCGGAAGCGCTCGATCCGCTCCGGCGAGGAGCCGTCGTAGGCGCCGGTCGGGTTGTAGGGGATCAGGTTGACCTTGTAGCCGCGCGGGTCGAGCAGGGCGGCGAGCTCGCGGGCGTGCTCGGGCAGGTCGTTGACCCCGTCGAGCATCACGTACTCGACGAAGACCTTGCGCCGGCGCTTCGCTCGGTAACGCTCACAGGCGGCAAGCACCTCGGCCAGCGGGAAGCGGTCGTTGACCGGCATCAGCCGCGAGCGCAGGCCGTCGTTGGGGGCGTGCAGGGAGAGCGCGAGGGCGATCGGCCGCTCGCACTCGGCGAGCCGGTCGATCCCCGGCACCCAGCCGACGGTCGAGATCGCCGTACGGCGGTTGGTGACGCCGAGGTCGGGCAGCCGTTCGCAGGCGGCGAGCACGTTGTCGACGTTCATCGTCGGCTCCCCCATGCCCATGAAGACGACGTGGTCGATCGGTTCGACGCGGCGGAAGTGGAGCGCCTGGTCGAGGATCTCATCGGCCGAGAGGTTGCGCCCGAACTTCATCGTGCCGGTGGCGCAGAAGGTGCAGGTCAGCGGGCAGCCCGACTGCGAGGAGAGGCAGACCGAGCGTCGGCCGTCCCGATAACGCATCAGCACCGCCTCGATCGGGCGCCCGTCGGCGGTGTCGAAGAGGGTCTTCACGGTGCCGTCGTCGGAGTGCGCCTCGGCCCGCACCGAGAGGGTCGAGACCGGCACCTCGGCGGCGAGCCGCTCCCGCAGCCCAGCCGGCAGATTCGTCATCTCCTCATACGAGGCGGCCCCCCGCGCGACCCACTCCCAGACCTGGGAGGCCCGGTAGCCGGGCTCGCCTGCGGCGGCAAGAATCTCATCTAGGCGCTGCGTATCCATCGACCGAGCGTAGCCGTCACACATCCCGGGCAACAGTTGGGGCCCGGAGGGAGGGCTGACCGCGTCCCCGTTGGTCAAATTCGGGCTGTGGAGAGAAACTCGCTCTATACGCGAGTAAAGGTCCACAGCCGCCGGTCGGAGACGGATATCTGCCACGTCTCCGTGACGTCCCCCGGGATGAGCGTCCCCGGCCGCCCGGGCCGCGAACCCTCGCCCCGCGCTCTACCCGTGGATCTTCTCGCCGCGCTCGAGCATGGCGAGGAATTTGCGCAGCCGTCGCTCGCGGGTCTCGGGTTTCTTCGCCTCGGCGAGGCGGTAGGTGATCGCGTAGCGATTGGCGCTGTCGAGCTCGGCGAAGAAGGCGGCGGCGGTCGGGTTGGCGTCGAGCTCGCGCTGGAGGTCATCGGGGACTTTCGCCGTGCGCTGACCTTCGTAGGCGGCCTCCCAGCGGCCGTCCTCCTTCGCCGCCGCGACCTCGGCGGCGCCGACCGGGCGCAGGCGGCCTTCCTTCTCCAGCGCTTCGGCCTTCTCCCTGTTGATCTTCGACCAGCGGCCGCGGGGGCGGCGAGGAGTGAAGCGCTGCAGGAAGTGGGTCTCGTCGAGGCCGCGCTTCTGGCTGTCGATCCAGCCGAAGCAGAGCGCCACCTCGAGCGCCTCGGCGTAGGTGACGCTCGGCTCCGGCGCCCCTTTCTTGGCGATCTTCAGCCACAGGCCCGGCGAGTCGGCCGCGTTGGCGTCGAGCCACTCCTCCAACTCGCCCGGCCCGGCGAAGAGGATGATGTCGAGTTCGTCGGGCATCGCCGCGCTCACTTTGCCAGGAGGCCCGGCAGCTTCGCTGCGTCGACGCCCTGGACCTCGACCAGCTTCTCCCGCGACTTCGCCCCCCGCACCACCGTGACCCGCGAGGGGGCGACGCCTGCGCGCTCGGCGATCAGCTTGCAGAGCGCCCGGTTCGCCTTCCCGTCGACCGGTGGCGCCGACACCCGCGCCCGCAGGACGTCGCCGGCGAAGCCGAGCAGCTCGTCGCGCCGCCCGCGCGGCTGCAGCTTCACGGCGACGCGGGCGACGTCCACGGCCGCCGCTCCCTCAGAGCCCGGTCGCGTCGGCGAGCAGCTCGACCTGGTCGGGGTCGCTCACCGTCGGGAAGAAGATCAGCTCGTCGCAGCCCGCCTCGGAGAAGGCGCCGACGTAGGTGCGGACGGTGTCAGCGTCGCGGGCGGCGGAGCCGGCGATCATGTTCGCCAGATCCTCGCCGAGGAAGCCGTAGTAGTGGGTCAGGTAGGGAGCCGGCTCGGCTTCGCCGAGGGCGAAGTAGGCGAGCGCCATGCCGCGCGGTTCGCCCTCGCGCCCGGCCGCCGCCCAGGCCTGCTTCACCTTGGCCAGCGAGTCGGCGAAGGCGTCGGGCGGTAGGCCGCCCGCGATCCAGCCCGCGCTGCCGTACTTGGCCGCGCGCTCGTAGGTGGCCTGAACGCCGCCACCGATCACCAGGGTCGGCGGGGCGACGGCGGGGCCGATCGTGTCGTCGGCCCAGACCTCGGTAAGGCGGGTGAGGACGTCTTCCATGGCGGCCCCACGGGTGCCCATGTCGGCACCGATCGCGGCGTAGTCGTCGTCACGGCCGCCGAGGCCGACCCCCAGCGTCAGTCGCCCGCCGGAGAGGGCGTTCAGGCTGAGCGCCTGCTTGCCGAGCAGCGCCCCGTTGTTGCGCAGCGGCGCCAGCAGCACCGCGGTGACAAGTCGGATCCGCGTGGTGACCGCGGCGGCGGCACTCAGCGCGATCAGCGACTCGTAGCTCTTGTAGGTGATCCGGTCGATCGTGCCGAGGCTGGAGAAGCCGCGCTGCTCCCCCCGTCTGGCCCACTCGACCAGCTGCTCGCCGGTGGTTCCCGGCACCGCATTTGGCAATCCGATCGCAATTTCCACCCGACGACCTCCCCGACGTAGTAAGAAGATGCTTGACGAAGACACTAAACCACTGCCCCGCATCTACAGGAGGACTCATGGCCGCGATTCCCGAAGACGCAAAGCACCTTCTCGAAGGCAAACACTTCGCCCACGTCGCGACGGTCAACTCGGACGGCACGCCGCAGGTCTCGGCCGTCTGGATCGGCACCGACGATGACCTCGTGACCTTCAACACCGTCGAGGGCCGGGTCAAGACGAAGAACATGCACGCCAACCCGGCGGTCGCCCTCTCGGTCACCAACGAGGAGAACCCTTACGAGAATCTGATCATCCAGGGCAAGGTCGTCGAGATGACCCCGGAGGGCGCCGACGACGACATCGACGCGCTCGCCAAGCGCTACCTCGACGCCGACTCCTACCCCTTCCGCCAGCCGGGCGAAGAACGGGTGATCGTGAAGATCGAGCCGGAGAAGGTGAATCACGCGAACCCGTAGGGACGCGTGACGGTAGGCCCGGACGTCTCGGAGGCGACCCGGGCAGGCTGTGGCCGCCTCCGAGACGCCCGGGACGGGGAGTTTCGGGAGGTTCCGTCACAGGGGCGGGAGGTCCGTCACGGAGATGCCACGGTCCTCAACGGTCAGGAATCTGCGTGGTTACTTATCCGCCCATGGCGCGGATTTCTAACCGCGCAGTTTTCTGACCGTTCGAATACGAGGACGGTCTGTGACGTTCCCGACGCCTTCGTCACGAGACCTCCTCCAGATCCCGCCCGGGGCCTGCACCGTCGCCTCTCCCACAGAGCCGGCCATCT
>DATEDJ010000076.1:0-17779 GCA_035281725.1 Solirubrobacterales bacterium | reverse complement strand
CGCGGCTGGAGACGTACCCGGCGCCCTCGATCTCGCCGACCAAGGTGGGATCGACCAGCCCGCCGCTCAGCTCGGCGGCCTTGATCCCGGCCCGCACCGCGCGGCGCACCAGGGGCGGCGCCGGGACCGTGTCGCGGGGATCGCGGTTGAGGGCGCAGATCGCGCTCTCCGGCCGGAAGCGGGAGAGGGTGGCGTCGAATTCGTGGACGAAGTCGCGCGCCGCCGCGGCGGCCTCGGAGGCGGGCGGCAGGGCGGACTCAGGGCCGGGCTCGCCGACCAGCAGCCGCACGTGGCTGCCCATCGCGTCGAAGGTGAGGTCGTGTTCGTTCATGGTCCTGATCGGTTGTCTTTCGAGGTGGTTCATGAGGAGGAGGTGGCGATCGGTTCGACCGGGATTTCGCCCCCGGTGGTGGTCGCCGGGCCGCGGGTGACGCGGTCGACGCCGGGACTCGGGATCACGGTGGTGACGACCCGGCGCTTGATCACCTTGCGCAGCTGCACCGGGCGCGTGGCCACCGCGCCGCCGCCCGGGCCTCCGCCCTTGCTCAGCTGGTAGGTGAGCAGCGCGAAGAGCACGGCGAAGAGCGTCAGCGAGGCCCAGAAGACGGCCGCGCCGCCGGGCTTTCGCGGAGTGGGCCGCGACTCAGTCATCGCCGCCTCCGCCACCGCCGCCCTCCGACTCACCATCACCGCCGCCACCGCCGCCACCGCTGGTCGAGGTGGTGACCGCGGCACCTTCGGATCCTCCGCCCCCGGTGGCGGCCGCGCCGCTGGTCGAGGTGGTGACCGGAGCCGCCGAGGATTCGGATTCGACCGCGACGGCGCTGCCGCTGGTCGAGGTCGTCACCGGTTCGGAGGTGTAGGTCGACCCTTCGGTCGCCGCTCCGGTCGAGGAGCTGCCGGTGGCGACGGCGGCCGGGGCGGTAGTCGCGGTCTGGCCGCTGCTGCTGCCGGCCGCCGCCACGGCGCCTTGGCGACCGCCGGCCCCGACGGGCGGGCGTTTCGGTTTCGCGTGCTTGGTCACGTGGATGGTCCGGTGGACCACTTTCGTGTGCACCGCCGGTTTCGCCGCCACAGTCTTGTCCTTGGGCACCTGGTGTTCATGACCAAGGGCGAATCCGGCGAGTCCTCCGAGGACGCCCGCGGTCACGATGGCGGCGATCTGGCTCTTGAATCTGCTCACGTTCATCTCCTCGTCGAAGCTGGTGACGGCATCGTGAGCGGGGTCCGGGAAAGGCCCGGAAAGGGCCGGGTAAAGCCACGGCAAAACCTGTGGGAAAACCCCCTTTCTCGGCTCTGTGCAGGGCTATCGTCGCTGCATGAACGGTGGGAAGAGCCCCCGCATCCTGGTCGTCGAGGACGAGGAATCGATCGCGCAACCGTTCGCCGAGGCGCTGCGCCGGGCGGGCTTCGACCCGGTCATCACCGGGACGGCGGCGGGCGCGCTGGAGCTGGCCGATTCGGCCTCGCCCGATCTGGTGATGCTCGACCTGGCGCTGCCCGACGGCGACGGTCGCGACGTCTGTCGGGACCTGCGCCGGCGCTCCCAGGTGCCGATCGTGATGCTGACCGCCCGCGGCACCGAGACCGACAAGATCGTCGGCCTCGAGCTCGGCGCCGACGACTACGTGGTCAAGCCGTTCAGCGCCGCCGAGGTGATCTCGCGGATCCGCGCCGTCCTGCGGCGCAGCGGCCCGACCGAGCCGATGTCCCGAGAGCCCCTGCGGGCGGGCGAGCTGGTGCTCGACCAGGCGGCCCGCACCGTCACCCTCGCCGGCCACGACCTCGACCTCTCGCGCAAGGAGTTCGACCTGCTCGCCGAGCTGATGCGCCATCGCGGCGAGGTGGTGACCCGCGAGGACCTGATGTCGCGGGTCTGGGACACCAACTGGTTCGGGTCGACGAAGACCCTCGACGTCCACATCGGCTGGCTGCGCCGCAAACTGGGCGACGAGGCCGCCGAACCCGAGTACATCGAGACGGTGCGCGGCGTCGGTTTCCGGTTCGTCGCCCCGGAGGTGGAGGGGCCGTAAGCCTCCGGGCCATACTGCTCGCGGCACTGGCCTACGTGCTGCTGCTGGCGCTGATCGCGCTCGGCGTGCCGCTGGCCCTGAGCCTGCGCGACCGGGTCAACTCGGAGGTGCGAGGCCAGGCCCAGAGCCAGGCGCAGGTCGTCGCCACCTCCGCCGCCGAGCTGCTCGAACCGCCCCGCTCCCGCGTCCTCGACCGCCTCGCCCGCAGCTCGGCGGCAAGCGTGCGCGGCCGGGTGATCATCGTCGACTCCACCGGGCGGCTGCTGGCCGACTCGGGGGGCGAGCCGAACGGGACGAGCTACGCCGACCGCCCCGAGGTGCGCGCCGCGCTGGGCGGGCACGGCGAGCAGATCACCCGCGACAGCAAGACGCTGGGCACCGAAATCCTCGCCACCTCGGTGCCGGTGTTCGAGCACGGCCGGGCGCGCGGGGCGGTGCGGATCACCCAGAGCGTCGACGCCGTCCACCGCGCGATCCGCTCCTCGATCCTCGACGTGGCGGCGCTGGCGGCGGTGGTGCTGGCGATGGGCCTGGTGGTCGGCTGGCTGATCGCCGCTCAGATCGCGCGGCCGATCCGCCGCCTCGACCAGGCCGCCCGCCAGGTCGCCGGTGGCGATCTCGACGCGGTGGCCACGATCGAAGGCAGCGCCGAGCAGCGCTCCCTCGCCCGCACCTTCAACGAGATGACCACGCGGGTCCGGCGGCTCTTGCGCGTCCAGCAGGACTTCGTCGCCGACGCCTCCCATCAGCTGCGCACGCCGCTCACCGGCCTGCGGCTGCGGCTCGAGGGCCTACAGGACCGCTTCCGCGCCGACCGGCCCGCGGAGGAGGAGCTCGACGCCGCGCTGGCCGAGGTCGATCGGCTTTCCGAGATGGTCGACGAGCTGCTGATCCTGAGCCGGGCGGGCGAGCACGACCGGCCCGGGGAACCGGTCGACCTCGCCGACTTCGCCCGTCGCGCCGGCGCGCGATGGCGGGCGACCGCGGCGAAGCGCGGCGTGGATCTGGAGGTCGTCAGCCACGACGAGCCCGCCACCGCCTGGATCTCGCCGACCGACCTCGACCGCACCCTCGACGTCCTGGTCGAGAACGCCCTCCTCTACTCGCCCGGCGGCTCGACCGTGACGATCGACTACGGACCGGGGACGATCGAGGTCCTCGACCGCGGGCCGGGCCTCGCGGCCGACGAGGAGGAGGCGGTGTTCGAGCGCTTCCGCCGCGGCAGCGCCGGGCGGGCAGGCCCGGCCGGGACCGGACTTGGCCTGGCGATCGCCCGCGAGCTGACCCGCCAGTGGGACGGCGACGTCACCCTCCTGCCCCGCGACGGCGGCGGCCTGCGCGCCGTGATCGAAGTGGGCGGATGAGCCTGCGAGGGAGCCTCCGCTGGATCGGCCTGGCGCTGCTCGGGCTGGTGATCGCCGCCGCGGTCGCCCTCGCCGCCAGTCACCTGGCGAGCCAGCAGATCGGGATCGCCTCCGAATCGGTCTCGGCCGGCAACTCGCTGGCTCCGCCGGTCACCTCCGCCCACCGACGGCACAAGGAGGACACTGGCGCCAAGGGGCCGGAGAAGTCCGCGGAAGCGAGCGAACCCGAAACGACCACGGAAACCGGCGAACCGGAACTGCCGGCCGAACCGACGGAAACGACCGAACCCGAAACGCCGGCAACCGGCCCATCGTCATCGAGCGAAGATGACGGAGGCGGAGCCGGTGGCGGGGAGGGGCGCGACGACTAGTGTCCCGAGATGGTTGATTCCCGCGAGCCGGTGCGGCCGGGGACGTAGGCCCGGGCATCTCGGAGGCGACCCTGGCAGGCTGAGGCCGCCTCCGAGACGCCCGGGACGGAGTTTTCGGGGAGAAGTGCGCAAGGTCCGCGCGCTTCCCGAGGAGAGACGTCACACCTCCACGGCGCCAACCCGGGTGCGTTCGCAGTAATCCCCGCTATGCGGGGATTACTGCGAACGCACTGAAGGGGCCTGTGACAGACGTGACGCCTCTTCTGGGTGAAGGTGACGTTCCCGGCGCCTTCGTCACGAGACCTCCCCCAGATACCGCCCGGGCCCCGCACCCTCGCCTCTCCCCACAGACCCGGCCATCTCGGAGGCGGCCTCAGCCTGCCCGGGCCGCCGCCGAGATGGCCGCGTCCCTTCCCCCGTCTAGTCATCGGTGGCGGTGGCCGGCACGCCCCCGGCGGTCGTGCTCGACCGGGTGACGATCGGAGTCCGGTGACCTTCGACGGCGGCGGCGCCCTGGGTGGTCGCGGTCGAGCCGCTGGCCCCGGTCACGATCGGCGCCCGGCCGTTGGCCGTCATCGCCACCGGCGCGGTGAGCCCATGGTTCGATCCGAGGGCGGCGCCACCGAGGGCTGCCAGACCTAAGGCCGTGGCCGCGGCGGCCACCTTGGCCTTGCTGTCGCTCTTCATCTCGCACCTCCTTCTTTCGGTTCGCAAGCAGAACCGTGCTCCTCGGTTGGCAAAGAGAAGGCAATCCCGAGGACAAGTCTTGGTGCCTACGCGGCGGACGCGCTCAGACGTCGATGATGATCGAGCCAACTCGTCCGATGCGTTCGAAGTGGTCGTCGCAGGTCAGGACCGTGGTGCCGTTGCGAGCCGCGGTGGCAGCGATCCAGATGTCGTTGGTGGGGATCGGCATTCCCGCACTGCGCAGCTCCGCGACTATCTCCGCAGAGTGTCGGCTCGTCTCGGCGTCGACCGGCAGCACCTGCACTACGGGGTTGTCGAGAAAAGCATCGAGCTCGGCCTCGTTGCGCAGTCGTCTCCCGCCCAGCAGGAAGCCGGTGCGCAGCTCGCCGAGCGCAACGGTCGGCCACCGTGGCGGAGGTGTCGAGGCAGAAGGCGTTCGATGTCAGAGTTCCTCGTCGATCCCCTCGAACTGGGCGGTCGCCCGCTCGAAATCGCGGAACTCGTCCTCGTTCCAGCCTCCGGCAAGGCGGCCCAATCCGTTGGAGCGAACACCCTGCGCGCCGAGCCCCTGTTCGAGAAGGTCGATGGCCGTCTGATTCAACGACTTGCCCCGACGGCGTTTCTCGCACGCCAGGGCATCAGCGAGGTCCAGTGGAAGATTCCCGATCGTCAACGTTTTGATGGCTCTCATCCTCTCTGCCTTCAGATTCTGCATGCTGCGTGAGAGAAATCTCACCTGCGCTTCAATCTTCCCTTCATCTCCGCGCGCGAGGGTGATGGCGTGGCCACCGTCACCGCCGAGCCGCCGCGCCGGTCGCGGCGCCGCCCCCGAGTCGAGCGGATCCCGCTATGGCGGCGGGTGCGGCGCGTGCTCCTCGCCGCCTGCCTCTTCTGCCTCGCCGTGGCGGCGGTCTCCTGGATCCCGGCGGTGACCGGCAGTCGCAACCTGAGCATCTCGATCGCCAGCGTCGAGTGGCTGCGCAGCCACGGCGGCAACCCGATCGTCACCCAGATCGAGAACTGGTACTACACGCTGAACGAACCGGAAAAGGGCGGCCCGGCGCTCACCTCCCTACCGCAGGTCGGCGTCGGCGCGGCCGCGGGGGCGGAAGGCGGGGAAGAAGGCGGGGCCGAAAAGGCCGTCTACCGGCCGCCTGACGTGAAGCCGCTGATCCACCCGGTGCTGAAGGGCGAGGGGGTCTGGGAGAAGGCGGGCGCCAAGGTGGGGCCGGAACCGCCGGTCCTCCTCACCACCTTCCGCAGCGACCCCGAATACCCCCAGTTCGTCGCCGGGGTCGCCTGGCTCGACTCCGCCCGCACCGAAGTGGCCTACGTCCCCGGCCTCGCCGAGCCACCGGAACCGCTCGAAGACCGCGGCAACGGGGAAGTGCCGCCGGGGAAGCGCAAGCGCCTCGTCGCCACCTTCAACGGCGGCTTCCCGCTGGAAACCTCCAACGCCGGGCTGATCTACCGCGGCAAGGTGAAGGAAACGATGGTGAACGGGATCGCCACCATCGTCCGCTACCGCGACGGCCGCGTCGACATCGTCAAGTGGGAGCACGGCCCGGGGGCGCCGAAGAACGTCTGGTTCGCGAAGCAGAACCTGCCGCCGATCATCTACGAAGGCAAGTTGAACCCGAACCTCTCAGACGGTCCCGAATGGGGCGAAACGGTCAACAACGCCGTGCGGGTATGGCGCTCCGGGCTCGGCATCGACGCCCACGGCAACCTGATGTACGCGGCGGCGAACTACCAGACGGTCGAATCGCTGGCGAAGGTGCTGCAGCGGGCCGGCGCGGTGCGGGCGCTGGAGCTCGACATCAACGAAGACTGGACCAGCTTCATCAGCTACCGCCACCCTGGCGCGGGCGAACCGAGCAACCTGCTGCCGGAAATGTTCCGTTCGCCAGAACGCTATCTCGAACCCGACGAACGGGATTTCTTCGCCGTCTACCTGCGGCCGGGGCAGCGCTGGTAACCCGGCTCTCCGCTGGATCTCATCTCGCTCTCAGGGTTGTGACTTTTCGGTCGGGTCGTCTTCACCGACTTGTCACACGGAAGTAACGCCGCTTCCTCATCGCAGCGAAAGCGTGGGGCATCTCGTCCGCATCCAGTCGAACACGCTCCGAAACCCGAAAGGAATTCGATGAGGACCAAGCATTCCCGGCCACGACGCGGCGCCATGATCGTCGCCCTGGTGGCGGCGATGATGCTCGCCATCGCCTCGATCGCGGTCGCCCACGGCAATGACCACCGCGGACATCCCGGCGGCCCGCACCACGGCCGCGACGCCGAACATGTCCTGCTGCTCTCGGTCGACGGCCTCCACCAGTCCGACCTCCACTGGTACGTGACCAAGCACCCTCACTCGGCCCTCGCCTCGCTGGTCGACAAGGGCGTCCAGTACACGCACGCCCAGACCCCCGTCCCCTCGGACTCCTTCCCCGGCATGGTCGCCCAGGTGACCGGCGGCAACCCCGGCACCACCGGCGTCTACTACGACGAAACGTACAACCGCGAACTGCTGCCCGCCGGGACAACCGAATGCGCCGGCGCCAAGCCGGGCGCGGTGGTCGGCTACACCGAGGAAGCCGACAAGAACCTGCACTCGATCGACGCCGGCCAGGGCCTCGCCGGGCTGCCGAACAGCATTCTGGGGATGACCGGCGACCCGACGACGCTGCTGAACCCGGCCGCGCTGCCGGTCGATCCGTCCACCTGCAAGCCCGTCTACCCGTACGAATACCTGCACGTCAACACGATCTTCGAAGTCGCGAAGGAAGCCGGCCTGCGCACCGCCTGGTCGGATAAGCATCCGGCCTACGACTTGCTGGACGGACCTTCCGGTGAAGGGATCGACGACCTCTTCACGCCGGAGATCAACAGCGACGCCCCGCAGGAAGGCGCGGAAAACGACTGGACCAAGGACAACGCGCTGACCGAGCAGTACGACTCCTACAAGGTCAAGGCCGTGATCAACGAGATCAAGGGCTACGACCACAGCGGCACCGAACAGGTCGGCACCCCGGCGATCTTCGGGATGAATTTCCAGACCGTCTCGACGGCCGAGAAGCTGCCCGAATCGGATGGCCTCAAAGGGGGCTATGAAGCCGACGGCACCACGCCCGGCCCGCTGCTCCGTCGGGCGCTCGAATACATCAACACCAAGGTCGGTTCGATGGTCGCCGCCCTCCACGCCAAGGGCCTCGCCCCCTCGACCACGGTGATCCTCTCGGCCAAGCACGGCCAGTCGCCGATGAAACCGTCGGCGCTGACGCGGATCCCCGACGGGCCGATCCTCGACGGGATGAACGAAGCGTGGGCCACCGCCCATCCCGAAGACAGCGAACCGCTCGTCGCCTTCTCGATCGACGACGACGCGATGATCCTCTGGCTCAACGACCGCACGCCGGAAGCGTTGGCGTTCGCCAAGTCCTACCTGCTGGCGCACAACGGCACCGGCAACGACATCGCGGGCAACCCGAAGCCGTACACCAGCTCCGGCCTGGCCACGATCTACGCCGGCGAAGAAGCGGCCGAATACTTCGGCACCTCGGTCACCGACCCAAGGGTGCCGGACATCTACGGCGTCGTCCAGTACGGCGTCGTCTACACGGGCAAGAAGGCGAAGATCGCCGAGCACGGCGGCGCCGCCGCGGACGACCGTGACGTGCCGCTGGTGATCTCGGGCGGCCCGGTCGACCACCCGGCCGTCCATAACGAAGCGGTGGAGACGACGCAGATCGCTCCCACCACCCTGAGCCTCCTCGGCCTTGATCCGGAAGCGCTCGAAGCGGTGGTGATCGAAGGCACCGAAACCCTCGATACCGGCAACTGAGCCCACGGGTCGATCGGCGGCGCGTCATCGGGGCGCGTCGCCGATCAGCCCTCGGCCCGAAACTCTCACGCGCGCTTCATCTGGGCGCGCAAGAGTCGCGGCGATGATGCTGCCGCGTCGCGTCTCCCCCGCCGCCGCCCGCCGCCGCTCGCTGCTCCTCGACAGCCTGATCGGGATCGCGATCGGCCTCTGCGCGATCGTCGTCGCCGCCGGGATCGGCGTGGTCGGCTTCTTCGCCCTGATCTGCCTGCTGGTGCTCCTCCCCTGGTACCTGGTCGAAGGTGGCCTGCGAGGCGTCCGCCGCCGCCGACGCTGAGACATACCATCGCGGCGATGGAGATCCTTGTCGTCGAGGACGAGGCGGGCATCGCCGACTTCCTCGAGCGCGGGCTGCGCGCCGAGGGCTATGGCGTCCGGGTGGCGGGCGAGGGCGAGGAGGGCGCGCGGCTGGCGCTCGATCCGGAGGTCGACCTGGTCGTGCTCGACCGGATGCTGCCCGGGATCGACGGGATCGAGGTGCTGGAGCGGGTCCGACGCGCGCGTCCGCTGCTGCCGGTACTGATGCTGACCGCGAAAGGCGACGTCGCCGACCGGGTCGAGGGCCTCGACAGCGGCGCCACCGACTACGTCACCAAGCCGTTCGCCTTCGATGAGCTGCTGGCGCGGATCCGGGCACGGCTGCGCGAGGGAGCGGTGTCGGAACGGCTGCTCGAGGTGGCCGGGATCCGGCTCGACCTGATCGAGCGGGAGGCGCGCCGCGAGGGCGTCGCGACCCGCCTGCCGGAGCGCGAGGCCGACCTGCTCGCCTACCTGATGCGCAACGAGGGCCGGGTCTGCACCCGCGAGGAGCTGCTCTCCTCGGTCTGGGGCTACGAGCACGACCCGGGGACCAACATCGTCCAGGTATACGTCGGCTATCTGCGGCGCAAGCTGGCGCGACCGGGCTCGCCGGCGCCGATCGAGACCGTGCGCTCGGTCGGCTACCGGTTGCGCGCGCCGCGATGAGGAGGCGCTGGGAGCGGCTCGGCCTGCGCGGGCGGCTGACGCTGTCGTTCGGGGCGATCGTGATCCTCGCCTTCGCCATCGTCTTCGTCACCGTCCGCGCGCAGATGTCCCATGAGCAGACCGTGATCCAGCAGGAGGAGACACGGGAGGCTCACGAACCGGGGGCGACGCGCGGCGAGCGGCACGAGTCCGAATCGCCGATCGAGGACGCCCAGTCGGATGTCGAAAAGACCTTCCTCGCCGTCGGCGCGGCCGCCTTGGTCGCGGCGCTCCTCGCCGGCTACCTGGTCGCGGCGCGGACGGCGGCGCCGCTGCGCCGCTTCGCCGGCACCGCCGCCGCGGTCGACGCCGGCGACCTCAGCCCGCGGGTCGAGGTCGACGCCTCCTCGGCGACCGAGCTGCGCACCCTCGCCGACTCCTTCAACCACATGCTCGATCGCCTCGAGGACGCCTTCGCCCGCCAGCGCAGCTTCGTCTCCGACGCCTCGCACGAGCTGCGCAGCCCGCTGACCGCGATCCGCGGTCAGATCGAAGTGCTCGCCCGCGAGCCGAACCCCGACGCCGCCGACGTGCGTCGGGTCGAGGCATCGACGCTGGCCGAGCTGCGCCGGGTGGAACGGCTGGTCGAGGAGCTGCTGGCCCTGGCGCGCCTCGACGAGGGGGTCGGCCCGGCACGCCGCACCCTCGACGCCGCCGCCTTCCTGCGCGAGGCCGTCGCGGCGGCCCCGGGGGAGGCCAGCCTCGGCGCCATCGCCGGCGGGCGCATCGACCTCGACCCCGACATGGTCGGCCGGGTGATCCGCAACCTGGTCGAGAACGCGCGCCGCCACGCCGGGCCCGACGGCGAGGTCACGGTGAGCTCGACCGCCGTCGGCGGTCGCCTGCGGGTCGACGTCGACGACGACGGGCCGGGGATCGCCCCCGCCGAGCGCGAGCGAGTCTTCGACCGCTTCCACCGCAGCGACGCGGCCCGCGACCGCGGCAGCGGCGGCTCCGGGCTGGGACTGGCGATCGCCCGCGCGATCGTCGAGGCCCACGGCGGCACGATCCGCGCCGAGGACTCCCCCGCCGGCGGCGCCCGGGTCAGCTTCGAGCTGCCGGGTTTGCGCGAAGGACGGTAGGTGGGACGGTGCGATTCGCGGCCCGGTCGACTGGGGACGGCGGGGTCCCGGGCGTCTCGTGGCGGCCCTGGCAGGCTGTGGCCGCCACGAGACGCCCGGGACGCGGGCCTTTCGGGGGAAGACAGAACGACGTCACAGTCTCGTCAGGGAGGCGCCGAACCTACGCCCAAACTCACCGGTCAAATGGACCTGCGTCGAGTTTTGGGTCCTCAGCAACCAGAACTCCACACACGTCTTCTTGACCGGTGCAATTCACCCACCCTCGTGACGATCCTCCCGTCCCCCTGACGCCTCCCCGGCGTCCCCCGCACATCCCCACGAGACCCGGCCCTCTCGGCGGCGGCCTCAGCCCGCCCGGGTCGCCGCCGAGAGGGCCGCGTCCCGCGGCGTCCCTTACCCGGCCGCCGTCGGCCGCCCGCCCGCCGCGTCCCTTGCCGTCCCTTCCCAGCCCCGTTTTCCTGCACCCGCCGCATGAGAACTCTCTCACCGACCCATTAGGGAGAACCCAGGCTGCGGACTCACCATCGTCGCCATGCTCGAATCCCAGGCAGCCTCGCTCGGCGGCACCGCGCGCCGCGTCGCACCACGCACCGGCGGCGTCGCCGGCAACGCTCGTCTCACCGGCGCGGTCGCCGTCGCCCTCCTCTTCCTGCTCGCCGCCGAGGGGGTGACGATCCCCTTCATCGGGCAGCTGCTCGGCCCGCACATGTTCATCGGCCTGCTGCTGGTCCCGCCGGTGGTGCTGAAGATGGCCAGCACCGGTTATCGCTTCGCCCGCTACTACACCCACGACACCCCCTACGTCCAGAAGGGGCCGCCGCCGATCATCCTGCGCCTGCTAGCTCCGGGCGTGGTCCTCACCACGCTCGCCGTGTTCGGCACCGGAATCGCGCTGCTCTTCGCCGGGCCGCCGAGCAACACCCTGATCTTCGCCCACAAGGCGAGCTTCATCGCCTGGGTCGCGCTGATGGCGCTGCACGTGCTCGGCCACCTGCTCGAGCTGCCGCGCCTGGCGAGCGCCGACTGGCGTCGCCACGGTCCGCGCGAGGCACGCCTCGCCGGGGCCGGGATGCGAGCGGGGGTGCTGGCGGCGTCGATCGGCGTCGGCGTCGCGCTCGGCTTCTACGCCCTCTCGGCGGGCAGCTCTTGGCTCTGAACATGGACCCGATCCAGAAACGAGAACTGAAACGCCAGGCCTGGATGCGGCTGTCCGCGCAGCGGCGGCGGGCGGGCCTCCTACGGGGCCGCGTGGTGGCGATCTCGCTGATCTGCTTCGTGCTGCTGTGGGGGATCGTCTTCGCCCAGATGGCGACCGGCAACGACCCGGTGCTGTCGGGCAAGGAAAAGGCCCCCGCCACCACCGCCGTCGCCGGCTCCAAGCGGAAGGTCGAAGCCACCACCTCGCGCGAACTGGAACCCGAATCGCGCACCGACTCCGCCCCAGCCACGGAAGAAGAAGTCGTGGAAGAACCGGAAGCCGAAGAAGAATTCATCCGGCCGGAAGCGGAATTCGAAGAAGAAGAATTCACCGAAGCGGAACCGGAATTCGAAGAAGAATTTGTCGAAACGGAACCGGAAGCGGAATTCGAAGAACCGCTGGTGACGAGCCAGTCATGAGCCGCGAGGTCGGCGAGAGCTTCGAGTGCTTCGGCGGCCGCTGTGCGGTGCGGGCCGGCGACGCCGACGCCGAGACCGCCCGGTGGGCGGTGGAGCAGGGACGCCAGACGCTGCTCGATGCCCACCGGGCACTCTCGCGCTTCGACCCGGCGAGCGAGCTCTCGCGCCTGAACCACGACCCCCGCGCCGAGGTCCCCGCGTCGCCGCTGCTGCGTCGCGTCGTCGCCGCGGCGCTGACCGCGGGGCTGCGCAGCGGCGGCCTGGTCGATGCGACGCTGCTCGACGAGATCGAGGCCGCCGGCTACGCCGAGTCGCGCGACTTCGACCGCACCCACGAGGCGCCCGACGCACCCCCTCCCCACCCCGCCGCCGCCTGCCCGCAGGCGGGCTGGTGCCAGTTCGCGGTCGACGAGCGGGCCGGGACCGTGACCAGGCCGCCGGGCCTGCGGCTCGACCCGGGCGGCATCGCCAAGGGCCTCCTCGCCGATCTGGTCGGCGAATCGCTGGCCGACCTCGCCACCTTCGCCGTCGACTGCTGCGGCGACCTCCGGGTCGGCGGCGCCGAGGCGCGGCCGCGGACGATCCTGGTCGACGACCCAGCCGGCGGCGCGCCCCTGCACGAGCTGCGGATCGCCGACGGCGCCGTCGCCACCAGCGGCATCACCCGCCGCGCCTGGACCGCCGACGACGGCCGCGCCGCCCACCAGCTGATCGACCCGGCGACCGGCGCGCCCGCCTTCACCGGAATCCTGCAGGCGACCGCGATGGCCCCGACCGGCCTGCTCGCCGAGACGCTTGCCAAGTCGGCCCTCCTCGCCGGGCCGGAAGGGGCCGAGGAGCACCTCCCCTTCGGCGGCGTGTTCGTCGAAGAAGGCGGCGCGGTGCGGGTCGTCGAGGCGCTTCCCGCGGTGCTGCCCGAGGTGCAGGCGGCGTGATCGCGGGCGAACACCTCTTCTGGATCACCAGCCGCGCCGCCGGGGGCGCCGCGCTGCTCCTCGCCAGCGCCGCCGTCGGCGTCGGGCTGATGGTCAGCGCCAAGCGCCAGGGCTCGAACAAGCGCGACCTGCGGGCGATCCACGAGGCGCTCTCGCTGACCACGCTGGCGATGGTCGCCCTGCACGGTCTGTCGCTGCTCGGTGACTCCTACCTGAACCCCGGGCTAACCGGGATCGCGATCCCCTTCGTCGGCTTCTACCGGCCGCTCTGGACCGGGCTCGGCATCGTCGCCGGCTACGGCCTCGCCGCCCTCGGCCTCACCTATTACATGCGCGACCGGGTCGGCGCCGCCCGCTGGCGCAAACTCCACCGCCTCACCGCCGTCTTCTGGGTGCTGGCGATCGTGCACACGATCGGCGCCGGCTCCGACGCCGCCCAGCTCTGGTTCCTGCTCGCCTCCGGCCTGCTGGTGATCCCCGCCGCGCTGCTGCTGATCCTGCGCTGGCTCGACCGTTGGTGGAACGCCCCGGTCGCCCCGCGGGTGCCGAACCGCGCCTGAGCGCCGCCCACGGGCGCTAGCCTCGCCGCATGCCGTGGAGACGCTCGCACGCGGAGGAGCACCTCAGCTTCCGCTCGAACTGGCTGCGCGCCGCGGTGCTCGGCGCCAATGACGGCATCCTCTCGACCGCCAGCCTGGTGCTCGGCGTCGCCGCCTCCGGCGCCTCGCGCAGCGCGATCGTCACCGCCGGGATCGCCGGGCTGGTCGCCGGCGCCGGTTCGATGGCGGCGGGCGAGTACGTCTCGGTCAGCTCCCAGCGCGACACCGAGGACGCCGACCTGCGGCTGGAGGAACGCGAGCTGGCCGACGATCCAGATGGTGAGCTCGCCGAGCTGACCGCGATCTACGAAGCGCGCGGGCTGAAATCCGAGCTGGCCCTCGAAGTCGCCACCCAGCTGATGGCCAACGACGCGCTCGAGGCCCACGCCCGCGACGAGCTCGGCCTGCCCGAGGACCGCCGCGCCCGCCCGCTGCAGGCGGCCGGGGCCTCCGCCCTCTCCTTCGCCGTCGGCGCGGTCCTGCCGCTGCTCGCGATCGGCCTCTTCGGCAGCTCCGTCCGGATCGCCGCCTGCGTGGTCGTCACGATCCTCGCGCTGGGCGGGTTGGGCGGGCTCGGCGCCCGGCTCGGCGGCGCCCCCGAGGTCCCGGCGGTGGCCCGCGTGGTCTTCTGGGGCGTGGTGGCGATGGGCGCCACCGCGGCGATCGGCGCGCTGGTCGGCGCCGCCGTCTGAGGCCCGGTCCTCAGCCGCCGAGCGTGCGTTCGAGCTGGCCCAGCTGCGCTTCGATCCCGCCGCAGACCTGCTCGCAGAGGTCGAAGACGGCCGGGTCGGCGATCGCGTAGATCGAGCTGGTCCCCTGCTTGCGGCGGGAGACAAACCCCTCCGCGTACAGCGTGGCGAGGTGCTTGGAGACGTTCTGCTGGGAGGCGCCGAGCGCCGCGGCCAGCTCGCCAACCGAGGCCTCGCCGCGGGTGCGCAGCAGGTCGACCAGGCGCAGGCGGGTGGGGTCGGAGAGGGCGAGGAACCGGCGGGCGATCAGCTCGGCGGCATCTGGGGTCAGCGGACTTTGCATGATGGTGTTATATTCTCTTCCACAACTGTTAAGTTGTCAATCGGTACTTGGTAGAAAGGATACGAGATGGCGACGGTCGATGTGTCGAAAGGTGCCAGGGCCTCCCGACGGAGCTGGCCGCTCGAGCGCGTCCTCTTCCTGCTGGCGGGGACGATGACCATCCTCAGCGCGGCGCTCGCGGCGCTGGTCAGCCCCTGGTTCCTGCTGCTGACCGTCTTCGTCGGGGCCAACCAGCTCGCCTTCGTCGCCTTCGGCAACTGCCCGAGCTCCTGGCTCCTGCAGCGCTACCTCGGCTTCCGGCGCGGGTGCCCGCGATGAGCGCGCTCGGGCCGATCGGACGGCTGGGGCGGTTCGCCGCCCTGCACCGGCGCGCGGTCTTCGTCATCTGGGCGATCGTCGCCGTCGCCCTCGGCGTCTTCGCGCCGCGGGTCGAGACGGCGCTCTCCGGCGCCGGCTGGCAGGCCAACGGCTCCGAGTCGGTGAAGGTCCGCGAAGCCGCCGACCGCGCCTTCGCCGGCGCCGGCTCCTACGCGATCCAGGTCGCCGTGCACTCCCCCGAACTGACCGCCACGGATCCCGCCTTCCGCCGCACCGTCGCGCGCGTCGGCGGCGTGCTCGCGTCGAATTCGAAGGTGGGCCGGGTGATCCCGCCGGCGGCAAGCGGCCAGGTCTCGGCCGACGGCCATACCGCGGTCGTCGTCGGCACCGCCGCCGCGAGCCCGAACGAAATGGTGGCCGCCGCCAACGATCTGAAGACTGAAGTCGCCGCCGTCGCCGCGCCCGCCGTCGAAGCGAACCTGACCGGTGCCGCCGGGATGTGGTCGGACTTCAACGAAGCCAACCGCGAAGCGATGATGCAATCCGAGCTCTTCTCCTGGCCGGTGACGCTGGCGATCCTCGTCCTCGCCTTCGGCTCGCTGGTCGCCGCCGGGCTGCCGCTGCTGCTGACGATCGTCGGCCTGGTCGCCTCGGCCGGCGTCCTCTATCTCGGCACGCTGGTCTCGCCGATCTCGATCTGGGCGATGAACTTCGCCTTGATGTTCGCCCTGGCGCTCGGCATCGACTACGCGCTCTTCGTCGTCATGCGCTTCCGCAGCGCGCTCTTCGGCCAACGCGAGGACGTGCCCCGCGCGGTCGGCGAGACGATGGACACCGCCGGCAAGGCGGTCCTCTTCTCCGGCATCACGGTGCTGATCTCGCTCTCGGCGGTGATGCTGGTGCCGAGCCCGGCCTTCCGCTCGATGGCGCTGGGGATCATGTTCTCGGTGATCTTCGTCCTCGCGGCGACGCTGACCCTGCTGCCCGCGGTGCTGTCCAAGCTGGGGCCGCGGGTCGACAAGCTCTCCCTGCCCTGGGCCCACTCGGGCGACCACCGCTCGCCCCGTTTCGCCCGCTGGGGCGAGTTGCTCTGGCGCCATCCGCTCGCCTTCGGCGGCCTCGCGCTGGTCGTCCTCGTCGGCCTGGCGCTGCCGGTGCTGAGCCTGAAGACGGGGATGCCCTCGATCAAGGTGGTGCCAAAGAACGACCCCTCGCGGGTCGGCTACCGCCAGGTCAGCGCGGGCTTCGGGCCGGGCGCTCCGGGGACCCTGCAGGTGATCGTGCCGCGCTCCGAAGCGGCGGCGACCGCCGCCGCCCTGCGCGCCGACGCCGGGATCGTCGCGGTGGAGGGGCCGCAGCCGGGCCGCGACGGCCTGGAGCTGGTCCAGGCCGTTCCGGCGAGCGGCCCCTCCACCCCGACGACCGGCGCGACGATCGACCGGCTGCGCGCCGAGCTCCCCGCCGGAGCCCTGGTCGGCGGCCCGTCGGCCGAAAACCACGACCTCGAAGCGGCGCTCGCGGCGAAGACGCCGCTGGTGATCGGCGTCGTCCTCGGGCTCGGCTTCCTGCTCCTGCTGATCGCCTTCCAGGCCCCGCTGGTGGCGGCGATCGGCGTCCTCGCCAACCTGCTCTCGACCGGCGCCGCCTTCGGCGTCGCCAAGCTGATCTTCCAGGACGGCCACCTCTCCGGCCTGCTCGGCTTCGAACCGCAGGGCTTCCTCGACGCCTGGGGACCGGTCTTCTTCTTCGCGATGATCTTCGCGATCGCGATGGACTACACCGTCTTCCTGCTCTCCTCGGCGCGCGAGCACTGGGAAGCGTCCGGCGACGCGAAGGAGGCGATGGTCGGCGGCCTCGCCCACTCCGGCCGGGTGATCCTCGCCGCCGGCGCGGTGATGGTCGCGGTCTTCTTTACCTTCGCCCTCTCCGGCCCGCTGCCGCCGAAGGAGATGGGCTTGATCCTTGGCATCGCCGTCCTCCTCGACGCCTTCCTCGTCCGCCTGCTGCTGCTGCCGGTCTTCCTGCGCCTGAGCGGCCGCGCCGCCTGGTGGCTGCCAAGCTGGCTCGACCACTTCCTCCCCGACGTGCGTTTCGGGCACGGCGAGGTCGACCCCGCGCGGCCCTGACGGCGCGCGGAGCGGCGCGATTCGTGGCCCGGTCGATCGGGGACGGCGAGGGTCCCGGGCGTCTCGTGGCGGCCCTGGCAGGCTGTGGCCGCCACGAGACGCCCGGGACGCGAGGCTTTCGGGGGGAAGTGCGCAGGCTCCGTGCGCATCCGGGGGGGAACGTCACAGGTCCACGACGCCAGCCCGGGTGCGTTCGCAGTAATCCTCGCTATGCGGGGATTACTGCGAACGCACTGAACGGACCTGTGACAGACGTGACGCCTCTACTGAGGAGACGTGACGTTCCCTACGCTTCCCTCACGTCTCTCCCCCGAGACCCGCACGGAACCCGCACCCCGCCTCTCCCCTCAGACCCGGAAATCTCGGAGGCGGCCTCAGCCTGCCCGGGTCGCCTCCGAGATGGCCGGGTCCCTCGCCGTCCTCCAACCCCGCCCCGTCGGCCGCCGGCCCACCGCGTCCCTTTAGCGGACGCCCGCCGTGCGCCAGGTGCGGGCCGCGACCAACGTCGCCGGGGCGGCGACAAGGACCATCGCGACTACCTGGAGGGCCAGCGAGACGGCGACGTCCGGGGTGCCGAAGGGGCCGTTCGGTTCGCCGGCGAGGTGCGGCGCGCTGGTCGCGAGGGCGACCAGGTAGGCGGCGGTCAGTGCCGCGATGCCGATCATCGCCACCGCGACGACGGCCGCGCAGGCGCTCGACAAGGCCAAGCCCCGGCGTCGCGGCGCGGCCGCCA
>DATEDJ010000075.1:0-2094 GCA_035281725.1 Solirubrobacterales bacterium | reverse complement strand
CTCCAGGATCAGGGCCTCGCGGTGGTCGGCCTCTTCTCGGCCTTGACCGGGATGTCGCCAGAGGCGATGAGGCACTGTACGCCGTCGGGGAAGTCGAGCAGACGCAGCAGCACCCCGACCTCCTGGGGCTTGATCCTTGCCTTCGCGGCGATCGCCTTCTGGGCGGTCAACTCCCACTCCTCGGCGAGGGCCTTCAGGGCGTGGGCTTCCTCGATCGGGTTCAGGTCTGAGCGATGGCGGTTCTCGATCCACTTGATCGCCTGGGCCTCCCGCTCGGTGAGCTCACCGACCATCGCGGGGACCCTTTTCAGCCCGGCCGCCTTTGCGCCGCGGTAGCGGCGCTCGCCGGCGACGATCGTGTAGTAGCCATCGGCGGTCGGGCGCAGCCTGAGGGTCTGCGTCACCCCGAAGTCCTCGACGGGTTCGCTGAGGCCCTGGAGCTCGTCGGGGTCGAAAGCGGTGCGGGCGTTGCAGCCCTCCTCGACCTTGATGCGGTCGACGTCGACCTCCATCAGCTCGGTTTTTGGAATCGTGTGGGCATTTGCCATGTCGAGACTCCTTACGGATGTGCTCCCGCCCGATGCGGGAGCCGGTGCCCCCGGCCGCGCGCGAAGCGCGCCACAATCCGGGGGCCGGCGCCCTGCGTCCTCCCTCACGGAGCGCATCATGTGTTGCGTGGGGAGCGAGAGGTCGCGTGGAGTCCGAATGGCTGGCGTGCGAGGTGGTGCAGACGCGGTAGGTAACGCGATCGTGCGGGGCCAAGGTGTCGCTCTCAATTGCGGCCCAGCCGTCACCGCGCACGCCGCCCAAGCTGTGCCCGGCCGGCACCACCAACCCCAACTCCGCCACCGCGGGCGCGCCAGCGCGGCGACGGGCGGCGACCTCGTCAAGGTCAGGGTCCTCCTCCCCGCCCGGCTCATTGGGTTGCGACCGAGCAGGTTAATGGGGAATACGCCAGGTTTACCCTATTGCGCCGGACTGCCGATCGGCCCCTGATGAGGGAGACGGACCGGAAGGAGAGGCGTATCCCCTCGGTCGTTCCTCTCCCTCATCAGGGGCCGACGAAGCTCCTTCGCATGGAGCGACCGGCGTCCTAACTCCAGTTCGGCGTATGCGGGCCGGGCCCGAGCGGCCGGCTCGGGCCCGCGTCAAACCAGGCTGCGGGATTTGGGGCTTCCATGGCCATAAAGCTGGAGAGCCGCTGAGCAACTGTTCTGAAGGGGCCACCCATTTCGTGACGACGAAAGGGAACCAGTCGTGCTCCTGCCTTGAAAGGCGAGCAGGCACCCGACGCAGTGCCAACTCTGTCATCGAGGCCCGGAGACTCCAACCTGGCCGCTGCCGCTCACAGCGCTACCAGCAGCGGGGTCTCGAGCGAGGCGCGGATGGCATCGAGGAACTGCGCGGCCTCGGCTCCGTAGAGGATCCGGTGGTCGCAGCTCAGGGTCAGCGTCATCAGGGTGCGGTCGACGATCTCGGCGTCCCCGCCGCGGGCCAGCGTCGGGCGCATCGCGCCGACGCCGAGGATCGCGGCCTGCGGCAGGTTGATCACGGGGTAAATCGCGGTCATCCCGAACATGCCGAGGTTGGAGACGGTGAAGGTGCCGCCGGCCAGCTCGGGCGGGGTCACGGTCCCCTCCCGCACCCGCTCGGCGAGGCGCCGGGTCTCGCGGCCGATCTCGCCCAGCGACATCCGGTCGGCGTCGAAGATCGTCGGCACCACCAGGGCGTCCTCGGAGGCGACTGCGACGCCGACGTTGATCCGCTCGTGCAGCTCGAAGCGGCCGTCGCGGTAGGAGCCGTTGGCTTTCGGGTGCTCGCGCAGGGCGAGCGCCGCGGCGCGGACGATCAGGTCGTTGAAGGAGGGTGCGGGGGCGTCGCCGGCGAGCGCCTTCAGCTCGCCGCGCAGGGCGATGGCGGCGTCCATCCGCACCTCGGTCTCGACCTGGAAGTGGGGCACGGTCCCCTTCGACTCGGCCATCCGGCGGGCGATCACCGTCTGCAGACGCGAGGGCTCGACGACGCGCGATCCCCCCTTCGCGGTATCGACCTGGGGCGCTGTCCCGGCCGGCGCCGCAGCCGGTTGCGGGGCGG
>DATEDJ010000074.1:0-5679 GCA_035281725.1 Solirubrobacterales bacterium | reverse complement strand
GCCTCGCGGGAGATCAGCCTCCGCGACGGGGTGATCCTGGCGCCGCTGGTGCTCTGCATCCTCGGCCTGGCGCTCTACCCGCAGCTGATCCTCCACCGCGCCGACCCGAGCGTGCAGCAGTCGGTGAGCGCGGTGACCGGCGGCGAATCCGAATCCTCCGACACGAATCTGGCGGTGAACAAGTAGATGGCCGGCGAAGGCTTCAACGCTCCCCACGTCGATTACGCCGGCATCTCGCCGGTGATCGCGCTGACCGTCGGCCTCGTCGTGGTCCTGATGAGCGGCGTCTTCGGGCCGACCAAGAAGTGGGCGCCGTGGCTCGCCGTCTTCACGCTGGGCGCGACCGCGGGCCTCTTGCTCTGGAAGTGGGACGACAACCTCAGCCTCGTCTCCGGGGCGCTGCGGGTCGACAACCTGGCGATCTCGATCTCGCTGATCGCGATCGCCTCGGCCTTCGCCACGATCCTGCTCTCGATCCGCGAGCGGGCGGCCGACGAAGCCGGACAAGGCGAGTACTACGCGCTGCTGCTCGGCTCGGTCCTCGGGATGGTCCTCTTGGCCGAGGCCGACAACCTGGTCACCTTCTTCGTCGGGCTGGAGACGCTCTCGATCCCGCTCTACATCCTCTGCGCCGCCAACCTGCGGCGCGAGGGCTCGCTCGAGTCGGGGCTGAAGTACCTGATCGTCGGCTCGCTCGGCTCGGCGACGCTGCTCTACGGGATGGCCTTCATCTACGGTGGCACCGGCTCGACCGACTTCGCCGGGATCGCCCGCGGGATCGAAGTCAAAGGGATGCTGCACGACCCGCTGATCCTGATCGGGATCGCGCTCTGCGCCGTCGGGCTCGCCTTCAAGACCTCGATCGCACCCTTCCACCAGTGGACGCCCGACGTCTACCAGGGGGCACCGACGCCGATCACCAGCTTCATGGCGGTCGCCACCAAGGGGGCGGCGTTCGCGGTCTTCATCCGCTTCTTCGTCGTCGCCCTCGGGCCGGAGACGGCCGACTGGCAGATGGGGCTGGCGATCCTCGCCGCGATCTCGATCGTGGTCGGCAACGTCGGCGCGCTCGGCCAGGACTCGCTGAAGCGGCTGCTCGGCTACTCCGGCGTGGCCCAGGCGGGCTACATGCTCGGCGGGCTCGTCGTCGCCACCGAAAAAGGCATCAGCTCGCTGGTCTTCTACCTGGCGATCTACCTCTTCATGAACCTGGCGGCGTTTGCCGTGGTCGTCGCGCGCGAGCGCGAGACGATCTTCGGCGACGACATCCGCGGCGTGCGCGGGCTGGGCGCCGAGCGTCCGGCGCTCGCCTGGCCGCTGACGATCTCGATGCTGGCGCTGGCCGGGCTGCCGGCGACGGCGGGCTTCATCGGCAAGCTCTACCTGATCGAGGCCCTGGTCGAAGGCGACTACCTGTGGCTGGCGATCTTCATCGTCGGCGGGACGATGATCTCGCTCGCCTACTACCTGCGGGTGGTGGCGGCGATGTGGATGCGGCCGGAGACCGAAGTGAGCGCGCCCGGTGCTGCGGCCCCGATCATCTCCGGCGCCTCGCCGGAGGCCGACCCGGTCGACCCCGACGCGGGCCGCCGCTGGTACCTGGTCGGCCCCGCCGTCCTCGCCGCCGCCGTCACCGTCTTCTTCGGCGTCATCCCCCAGCCGCTGGTCGACTTCGCCACCCACGCGGGCTCGTCGCTGTTCTAGGCGACAGCCCGCCGGCATCTCGCTGAGCGCCGGACCGCGCCGGCCGATATACACGGGCCTCCGATGGGCGTCCTCCTCACTGCCGGACTGATCGTCGCCGGCACCGCTGTCGGGGTCGGCGCCGAGCACCGCTACCCGAGCGCTGCGATCGGCCTCGCGCGCAAGCTCCTGCGCCTGATCCTCTACGTGCTGGTCCCGATCATCATCTTCTTCAACCTGGCGAAGGTGTCGATCAGCCTCGACAACGGGATCGGAATTGCGCTCGGCTTGCTGAACCTGACCCTGGTCTCGGCCTTCGCCTGGTTCGTCGCCAGCCGCGTGCTCGGCCTGAGCCGTCCCCAGACAGGAGCGGTCGTCGTCTCCGTCCTGGTCGTCAACACCGCCTACCTCGGCTACCCGCTGACCGTGGCGCTGCTCGGCCACGACCACCTCTCGACCGCCGTCCTCTACGACGTCCTGGTCAGCGGCCCGGCGCTGATGCTGGGCGCCTTCGGCGTCGGGGCGGCCTTCGGCGACAAAGCCGGGGAAGGGCTGCATGAGCGCGGCAAGACCTTCCTCACCCGCAATCCGCCGCTCTACGCGGCGATCCTCGGCCTCGTCGCGCCGAAGGCGCTCGCCCCCGAATTCCTGGTCGACGCCTCGCAGGTGCTGGCGATCGCGGTGCTGCCGATCGGCTTCTTCGCCGTCGGGGCGACGCTGGCGGAGGGCGCCGAGCACGGCGAGCTTCCCTTCCCGCCGCCGTTCACCCGGCCGGTGGCCCTGGCGGTGGGCGCCCGCATCGCCCTCGCCCCCCTCCTGCTGATGGCTATCTCGGCGCCGCTGATCGACCTGCCCTCGGCCTACCGGTTGATGTCGGCGATGCCGACGGGCCTGAACGCGATGATCGTCTCCCATGCCTACGGGCTCGACAACCGGACGGTGGCGGAGTCGATCACCTGGTCGACGGCGATCGTGGTCGCCGCGGCATTAATCTCACTCCTGTTCTGATGCCCGTCAGGAACCCCCCAGCCAGGTAATGCTCCAGCACGCCGGCATCGAGGTGAGGCCCGCCGATCTCGACCGCACGCTCGAGTTCTTCGCGATCCTCGGCTTCACCGTCGTCCCGGACCCCTTCGACGGCGGCTTCACCTGGGTCGAGTGCGCGGGCACCCAGATCCACCTCATGCACGAGGACGACCCGGTCGTCCCGCCCCGCGCCCACGTCGCCGTCGTCTGCCCCCAGATCGACGCCGCCCTCGCCCGCCTCCAGGAGCACGGCTTCGAGGTCGAACGCCGGCGCGAGCACTGGGGCGAGCCCCGCGCCCTGGCGATCGCCCCCGGCGGCCACCGCATCGAGCTGATGAAGGCTCCCCCGCCCCGCACTGCCTGAGCCAGGAACGACCGCTCCCCGCAGCGCGGTCGACCTAACCCCCGCCGCCCCTATCGCGGTCGTCCTAACCCACCTATAGCGCCGGTTAGGACGACCGCTCCGCCGCTCCGCCGGTTAGGACGACCGCTCCGCCGGTTAGGACGACCGCCCCCGCGTGGCGCCGCGCAGTCGACCCTTGGCTCCCCGTCAGGATCGCGGTCGACCTTTGGTCCGCCGCCAGAACCGCGGTCGACCCTAGGTCCGGCTACCGGACCTAAAGACGACCGCGACGCGGGAGCCCGGGCCAAAGGACGGCCGCGTGGGCGGAAATCGGGGCGAATCGGCACGGCCAAGCGGTCTTTCGTAAGCGGCCGGAAGGAGGCGTACGATGGCCCACCCATGCGTTACCCGACCGAACAATTCAGCGCCGAGGAGCAGGCCCTGCTCGCCCCTCACTTCACCAACCTGGATCGTCCGGTCTTCGCCCTCGTCAACCTCCCCGAGACCGTCAAAGGCGCGCTTTTTGCCCGCTATTCGCGCTATTCCGGGTCGGTCCGCCGTCTTTATCTCGATGAGTTCGCCGCCGATGCGCCGGCGTCCGGCCGCCCCTTCGACGCCGAGGAGGGCGCCCGCGCCGCGCAGCTCTACGAGCGCGTCTTCGTCGGCTACGGCGACGACTCGATCGCCCAGGTCGGCGGCGCCCACGTCGCCTGCGAGTGGGTCTCCAACATCCTCACCAAGCTCCTGCAGCGCGGCCGGCTCGCCGCCTACCTGGAGCAGTCGACCCGCTACATCCCCTACGACAAAGCGCTCCCCGGAGGGGGCTACCGCTTCTACCGCGAAGACCGGCTCGGCCCCGAGTTCGTCGCCGCGATGGACGAGATCTTCGTGATCTACTCACGCTCGCTGGGCATCGTCGAGGAGTGGGCGGCGGGCCGCTGGCCGCGCGGCGACGAGGAGCCGGAGGCGGCCTGGCGCCGCTCGATCCGGGCCAAGGCGCTCGACCTCCTGCGCGGCCTCCTCCCCGCGGCGACGCTCAGCCACGTCGGCATCTACGCCTCCGGCCAGGCCTATGAGCAGCTGCTGCTGCGGCTGATGGCCTCGCCGCTCCCCGAGGCGCGCGAGTTCGGCGCGATGATCCTCGCCGAGCTGCAGCAGGTGATGCCCAGCTTCGTGTCGAGGGTCGAGCGCCCCGAGCGCGGTGGCGAGTGGATCTCCTACCTGCAGGAGCGCCGCGCCGGCACCGAGCGATGGGTCGAGCGGCTCGGCCTCGGCCGCCACCAGGAAGTCGACCCGGCCCCGTCGGTCGACCTCCTCCACGTCGAGGGCGACGAAGTCGATCTGCTCGCCGCCTCGCTGTTCGAGGCCGCCGCCGTCCCCGAGACCGAGGTCCGCGCCCGGATCGAGGCCCTCGACGAGGACGAGCGCGGCGCGATACTCGCCGCCGTGATCGGCGAGCGCGCCAACCGTCGCCACCGCCCCGGCCGCGGCTTCGAGGCGCTCCGCTATCGCTTCGAGATCGTCTCCGACTACGGCGCCTTCCGCGACCTCCAGCGCCACCGCCTGCTGACCGTGCAATGGCAGCGCCTCGGCCCCGACCTCGGCGCAGGCGTCCCCGAGGAGGTGCGCGAAGCGGGCGTCGGCGGCGAATTCGAACGGGCGCTGGAGATCTCGCAGGGCGAGTACGAGCGACTCGCCGCCGCCGGGCTCGAGGAGCTCGCCCCCTACGCGCTCAGCCTCGCCTTCCGCATCCGCTACGTCCTCGACCTGAACGCGCGTGAGGCGATGCACCTGATCGAGCTGCGCTCCGGCCGCGAGGGCCACCCCACCTACCGCGCCGTCGCCCAGGCGATGCACGAACAGATCGCCGCCGTCCACCCGGGCGTCGGCGCGGCGATGAAGTTCGTCGACGACTCGACCGAGCCACGCCTCGAGCGGATGATGAGCGAGATCCGCACCCACCGCAAGCGCACGGCGCTTGACGCCCAGCGCGCCGGGTAACGGTTGATTGCACGACGCCCTGCCCGGTCGCGGGATGAGGGACGGGAAAGGGACCCGGCCATCTCGCGGCGGCCCTGGCAGGCTGAGGCCGCCGCGAAATGGCCGGGTCACGGGGGACTGCGGGGTGCGGGGCGCCTGCGGGGACCGGGGTGCGGGGTGCGGAAGAGCGGCGGGATCCGTGAGGGAGAAGCCGGCAACGTCACGGCGACGTGAGGGAGAGGTCACGGAGGGCCCGGGTCCCCTCGGTGCGTTCGTCGCTTGTTGCCGTATATGGGAAAAGCGACGAACGCACCCCGCGGGCCGGCGCGGGGTCCCCGCGAGGGCGCACGTCTCCGTGAGGTTCCCGGCATCTTCCTCACGGATCCGCCCGTCTTCCTCACGGGACCCCGGCGTCTCCCCGCAGACGCCCCGTCCCTGCGTCGTCCCTCCCCGCAGGCGCCACATCCCTGTGACGGCCCCTCCCCGCAGACCTCCCGACCCGGGCGTCTTGGAGGCGACCCGGGCAGGCTGAGGCCGCCTCCGTGACGCCCGGGACGGGAGGTTTGCGGGAGGGGCGTCACAGGGATGTGGCGCAATTGGGGAGGGACGGCGCAGGGACGGGGAGTCTGCGGGGAGACGCCGGGGCC
>DATEDJ010000073.1:0-9369 GCA_035281725.1 Solirubrobacterales bacterium | reverse complement strand
CCGGCTCTCCTTCGAGACCGACCGCGAACGCGACGACGCGCTGCTCCTCGCCGGGATCGAGCCCACCCGCGTCACCGGGCCTCGCCTCGCCCGCGAACCGGAGGCGGTGATCGACTCGCTGCGGCGGCACCTTGCCCGGCGCGCTGCCATAAAGTGAGTCCGTGGCCGAGAAGACCGCGACCGGAGCAGAGGCAGCGGCGATCGCTGCGGCGATCGCGCGCTTCGAGTCGGAGTTCGCCGCCGCACCGGCGGCGGGCCCGAAGGACGCGATGGCACCGTGGCAGCGCGCCGCGCTGCTCGAGGGAGTGGGCGCCAAGCAGGACATTCAGGACCCACAAGCACGAGGAGGAGCGAGATGGCAGTCGTGAAAATCATCGAGCTCGTCGGCAGCTCCAAGACGTCGACCGACGATGCCGCCAGGCAGGCCCTGGCACAGGCGCAGGGGTCCCTGCGCAACATCCGCGCGGTCGACATCGTCTCGACCGGGATCCGCGGCGAGAACCTGGACGAGTTCCGGGCTCACGTCCGCGTCGCCTTCCTGATCGAGGGATCGGAGGTCGAGTGATGGCGGAGGCCGCCGACGCCGCGCCGAAGACCATCTCCCGCGCCGAGGCGCGGGAGATGATCGACGCGGGCGCCCAGCTGGTCGACGTGCGCGCCGACCACGAGTGGGAGGCGGGGCACCTGCCCGGTGCCATCCACATCGCGTTGCCCGAGCTGCCCGCCCGCGTGGAGGAGATCGACAAGGACAAGCCGGTGATCCTCTATTGCCGCGGCGGCAATCGATCGACGATGGCGACCGTCGCCCTGGCCGAGGCCGGCTACGACGCGGCGAAGTTGTCGGAGGGCGCGACCGGCTGGGAGGAAGAGGGCCTGCCGTTCGAGCCGGAGGGCGGCTACGTCGCCGAGTCGGGCGAAGCGGCTGCGGTTCTCGAGGCGCGCAAACGCGCTTCCTGAGCCAAGATAAGAAACATCTCGGATAAATACCCTAATCCCGGTCAGGGTTTTGCTAATTTCCTCCTATGGAGGTCATAGTCGCCGAGAACAAGACGCAAGAGGGCAAGGGCCGAGTCGGCTCCCAGGAGAACCCTGAGGCCTACACCAACGTCCCTGGCCACATCATCCCGATCATCGAGCGCGAGTTCACGGACTTCGACAACGAAGCCGAGAAGTTCCTCGCCGATGAGTTGCCCGAGGCCGAGTTCATCGGCTTCCGCCTCAAACAGGGCGTGTACGGGCAGCGCCAGCCCGACGTGCAGATGGTCCGGGTCAAGCTTCCCTTCGGCGGGGTCACGCCGGAGCAGATGGACGCCTTCGCCGAGGTGGTCGAGCGTTGGGCCCCGCTCAACAAGGGCCACATCACCACCCGCCAGAACATCCAGATCCACCACGTGCCGCTGCGCGACATGGAGGAGCTGCTGAAGGTCATCTCCAAGTCCGGGCTCTCCTCGCGCGAGGGTTGCGGCAACACGGTCCGCAACGTGACCGGCGACCCGTGGGCGGGCGTCGCCCCCGACGAGATCTTCGACCCGACCCCCTACGTCACCGCGTACGTCCGCTACTTCGTCCGCCACCCGACGACGCAGCTGATGCCGCGCAAGATCAAGACCGCCTTCTCCGGCTCCGACGAGGACCGGGCGATCACCGGCATCCACGACATCGCCTTCATCTCCCGCGAACGGGACGGGGTGAAGGGCTTCGAGGTCCGGGTCGGCGGCGGCACCTCGATCATGGCCCGCGTCGCGCCGACGATCTGCGACTTCGTCGAGGCCGACAACGGCGACTACATCAAGGTCGCCGAGGCCGTCTTCCGCATCTTCGACCGCCAGGACTGGCTGCGCGTCAACCGCGCCCGCGCCCGGATCAAGGTGCTGGTCGACAAAATCGGCGCCGACGCCTTCCGCGACCTGCTCGAGGAGGAGCTGGCCGGCGACTGGGTCGAGGAGCGCGAATTCGGCCCCGAGCTGGTCGAGCGGCTGCGCTTCGACGACGACGAGGAGGCGCGCGCGCCGCAGGCGTCCTCGCGTCAGGCCGCCTCGCCGAACGGCGACCGCCAGGCCTTCGAGCGCTTCGTCGCCACCAATGTGCAGCGTCAGCGCCAGGAGGGCTTCTCCGCGGTCGAGATCAAGATCAACCGCGGCGACCTGACCCCGGAGCAGTTCCGCGGGCTCGCCCAGATCATGCGCGACCACAGCGGCGGCAACGCCCGCTCGACCGTGCAGCAGAACCTGGTCCTGCGCTGGGTCCGCGACGAGTCCATCTATGACGTCTGGACCAAGCTCTCCGAGCTCGGCCTCGGCGACCCGGGCGCCCGCGAGATCACCGACGTGGTCTCCTGCCCCGGCACCGACAGCTGCAAACTCGGGATCACCTCCTCGATGGGCCTCAACCGGGCGGTCAAAGAGCGGGTCGACGCGATGGAGCTCGACGACGAGCTGACCCGCAAGATCCACATCAAAATGAGCGGCTGCCCGAACGGCTGCAGCCAGCATCACATCGCCAACATCGGCTTCTACGGCGCCTCGCTGAAGGTCGGCGACCGCCAGATGCCCGCCTACATCCCGCACATCGGCGGCAACTACGAGGGCGGCGAGGTGATCTACGGGACGCGGCTCAAATCGCGCCTGCCCGCCAAACGGGTCCCTGAGGCGGTCGAGCGCTGGGTGCGTCTCTACGAGGCCGAGCGCAACGACGGCGAGGAATTCAACGCCTTCGCCGACCGCGCCGGCGCGCCGCGCTTCGAAGAAGCGGTTAAAGATCTGACGCTGCCTGCCGAGTTCTCGCTTGAGACCATGCAGCAATTCATCGACTGGCAGCGGGCCACGCCCTATAAAGTTGAGCGCGGCGAGGGGGAGTGCGCGATCTGACCTCGCGCAGCGAGTCATGAAACCGCCGCCCATCACGCTCTCCGGCAACGTGCCGACAATCACCGACCTCGATCACGAGGCGATCGCCGACGAGCTCGAGGCCCTGAGCGCGCAGGAAACGATCGAATGGATGTTCGACCAGTTCGGGCAGAACCACTACATCGCTTGCTCGTTCCAGAAAACGAGTTCGGTGACCGCCCACATGGCGAGCGTGATCAACCCCGCGGCGCGCTTCTTCTACCTCGACACCGACGTCCTCTTCAAGGAGACGTACGAGACCCGCGACCGCCTCGCCGAGGCGCTCGGGATCGAGTTCGACCGGTACCACAACCTGAGCCTCTCCGAGCAGGCCGAGCAGTACGGCGACGAGCTCTGGAAGCGGGAGCCGGATGCCTGCTGCGGGATCCGCAAGGTCGAGCCGATGCGCCGCGCCCTTTCATCCGTAGACTGCTGGGTCGCCGGCGTCCGCCGAGCGGATTCCAGCTCCCGAGCCGGGTCTCCGAAGTTCGCCTGGGACAAGAAGTTCGGTCTCTGGAAGCTGAACCCGCTCGCCGACTGGTCCGAGCGAGACGTCTGGAACTACATCCATGAGCACCGCCTCCCTTACAACCCGCTTCACGATCGCGGCTACCCCTCGATCGGCTGCACGCACTGCACGCAGCCGGTGGGCCCTGGCGGCGACCTTCGCGACGGCCGCTGGGCCGGCGTCGAAAAGACCGAGTGCGGAATCAACTAGGTCGGCTTTTCCGCGGTGCGGCGTAGCCGCGGGCGCGGCGCGGCCGATCATCTCTTCCCCAAATTGTTGATGATATTGGTGCACTAATGGACGAGATCACGAAAGTGCGGCCGGCCTCGGTCGAGCTCGGGGATCTGGACACGCTCGAGGCGGAGTCGATGTTCATCATCCGCGAGGTCGCGGCCGAGTTCGAGCACCCGGTGATGCTCTTCTCCGGCGGCAAGGACTCGGTGCTGATGCTGCAGCTGGCGCGCAAGGCGTTCGCGCCCGCGCCGGTGCCGTTCCCGATCATGCACGTCGACACCGGGCACAACTTCCCCGAGGTGATCGAGTTCCGCGACAAGGTGGTCGACGAATATGGGCTGCGGCTCGAGGTCGCCTCGGTCCAGGACCTGATCGACCAGGGGATCATCAAAGTCGGCCACGAACTGGAAAGCCGTAACCGCCACCAGACCAGGGCGCTGCTCGACGCGATCAAGGACGGCGGCTTCGACGCCGTTTTCGGCGGCGGCCGGCGCGACGAGGACAAGGCGCGCGCCAAGGAGCGGGTGCTCTCCTTCCGCGACAAGTTCGGCCAGTGGGACCCGAAGAACCAGCGGCCCGAGCTCTGGCGCCTCTACAACGGCCGCCACCGCAAGGGCGAGCACATCCGCGTCTTCCCGATCTCCGATTGGACCGAGCTCGACGTCTGGCGCTACCTCTCGCGCGAGCAGATCGAGCTGCCGCCGATCTACTTCGCCCACGAGCGCGAGGTGGTCGACAACGAAGGCCTCCTGATGGCTGTCAACGATTACTTCCCGCTGCCCGAGGGGACGGAATCGCACGTCGAGATGGTCCGCTACCGGACCGTCGGCGACGCGACCCTGACCGGGGCGGTGCCCTCGCAGGCGACCGATTACGAGTCGGTGATCGAGGAGACCTCGGTCTCGCGGATCACCGAGCGCGGGGCGACCCGCGGCGACGACCGCTTCTCCGAAGCGGCGATGGAGGATCGCAAGCGGGAGGGCTACTTCTAGTGGCGGAGATGCTGCGGATCGCGACCGCGGGGTCGGTCGACGACGGCAAGTCGACCCTGATCGGGCGGCTCCTGCACGACACCAAATCGATCTTCGAAGACCAGCTCGAGTCGATCGAGCGGACCTCGGAGAAACGCGGCGACGAACAGACCGACCTGGCGCTGCTCACCGACGGCCTGCGGGCCGAGCGCGAGCAGGGGATCACGATCGACGTCGCCTACCGCTACTTCGCCACCCCGAAGCGAAAGTTCGTGATCGCCGACACGCCCGGCCACATCCAGTACACGCGCAACATGGTCACCGGCGCCTCGACCGCGAACCTGGCCCTGCTGCTGATCGACGCGCGCAAAGGGGTGCTCGAACAGACCCGCCGCCACGCCCTCCTTTCCTCGATGCTCGGCGTGCCGCACCTGGTCCTCTGCGTCAACAAAATGGACCTGGTCGATTACTCGCAGCAGGTCTACGACGAGATCCGCGAGGAGTTCACCGCCTTCGCCGCGAAGCTCGACATCACCGATCTCAGCTTCGTGCCGATCTCCGCGCTGGAGGGCGACAACGTGGTCGAACAGTCGTCGAACATGCCCTGGTTCCACGGGCAGCCGCTGCTCGGCCACCTCGAGGACGTCCACATCGCCTCCGACCGCAACCTGGTCGACAACCGCTTCCCGGTCCAGTACGTGATCCGGCCTCAGTCGGCCGAGTTCCGCGACTACCGCGGCTTCGCCGGCTCGGTCGCCGGCGGCATCTTCAAGCAGGGCGACGAAGTGATGGTGCTGCCCTCGCGCAAAGCCTCGAAGATCGCCGCGATCGACACCCCCGAAGGGCCGGTCGCCCAGGCCTTCCCGCCGATGGCGGTGACGGTGCGGCTGGAGGACGACGTCGACATCTCGCGCGGCGACATGATCTGCCGCCCGACCAACCATCCGACGGTGAACCGACGCTTCGACGCGCGGATCTGCTGGTTCGACGACACCTCGCACCTGCGTTCCGACATCCCCTACCAGCTGAAGCACACGACCCGCTGGGTCGCGGCGGAGATCGAGAAACTGCACTACCGGCTCGATGTCGACACTCTGCACCGGGACCTCGAGGCGGAGACGCTGGAGGTCAACGACATCGGTCGCGTCTCGATCCAGACCGCCTCGCCGCTCTTCTTCGACACCTACCGGCTGAACCGCACCACCGGCAGCTTCATCCTGGTCGACCCGGGGACCGACCTGACGGTCGCCGCGGGGATGATCATCGGCGCCGGCGGCGACCCAATCACCACCGAAGCGCCGACGGTGACGACCCCGGTCGCCGAGAACATCACCTTCCACCCGAGCAAGCTCTCCCGCGAGGGGCGCATCAAGGCGCTGGGGACGGCGGGCGCGACGCTCTGGATGACCGGGCTTTCGGGCTCGGGCAAGTCGACGATCGCGACCGCGATCGAGCACACGCTGGTCTCGGCCGGGCGCCCCGCGTTCATGCTCGACGGCGACAACCTGCGCCACGGCCTCAACTCCAACCTCGGCTTCTCCGAGGAGGACCGCAACGAGAACGTCCGCCGGGTCGGCGAGGTGGCAAAGATCCTCGCCGAATCGGGCACCGTGGCGATCGCCTCGCTGGTCAGCCCCTACCGGGCCGAGCGCGACCGGGTGCGGGCGATCCACGAGGAGGCCGGCATCCCCTTCTTCGAGGTCTTCGTCGACACCTCGCTGGAGGAGTGCGAACGGCGCGACCCGAAGGGCCTCTACGCGAAGGCGCGGGCGGGCGAGATCACCGACCTCACCGGCGTCGGCGCCCCCTACGAGGCGCCGACCAGCCCCGACCTGGTGACCGCGGCGGACCTCGAAGAGGCCGTCCGCGAAGTCCTCGGCCTGCTGCCGTAGTTGGCGTTCGCAGTTATCCCCGCATACCGGGGATTACTGCGAACTCATCGAGATTTGGACGGAACCTGGGGCTCGCCGAGGCCGTAGGTCTCGTAGGCGCCGAACTTGGCGAAGGTCTTGTGGGTGGGCCCGTGGTAGTCGGAGGAGCCGGTCGGGACGAGGTCAAGCTCGTCGCAAAGCTCGAGCAGATGCTTCGTCTGCTCCGCGGAGTGGGTCGGGTAGAAGGTCTCGACCCCGTCGGCGCCGAGTGAGCGAATGAGGTCGTCGACCTCGCCCGGCGCGGAGATGTCCCAGTAGGGATGGGCGATGACGGCGACGCCGCCGGCGTCGTGGATCAGTCCGATCGCCTCCTCAGCATTCGGCCAGCGCCGCGGCACGAACGCTTTCGCCCCCGGCACCAGGTACTCCTCGAAGAACGGCCCAAGGTCACCAGTCGCCCCCGCGGCCTTCGCGATATGAGGCCGCCCGATCGAATCAGCCCCGCCCGCCTCCCGGATCGCATCCTCGAGCGTCACCTCAAAGCCAAAGCCGCGCAGGTTCTCGACGATCTCCCCGGCGCGGCTGCGGCGTTCCTGCTGGGCGCGCTCGCAGGCAGGCTCGATCTTCTCCAGATCGACCCAGTAGCCGCAGATGTGGAGATCTTCGGCGTACTCATGGACGCAGGACATCTCCACGGCGGGCACGATCTCGACGTCGCGCTCGCGGCCGGCGGCCTGGGCCTCGGTCACTCCCGCCACCGAGTCGTGGTCGGAGAGGGCGAGGGTGGTCACCCCGGCTTTGGCCGCTTCCGCGACGACCTCGGCGGCGGGAAGCTGGCCATCGGAGTGCGTGGAGTGGCTCTGCAGCTCAATGAGAGGCATCGGCGGAGCCTAGCTACGGCCGGTTGGGCGGGTCGGGGGGACCCTCTCGGGACACTCACGGGAGCGAAGCGGACGGTCCCGAGAGGGTCCACCCGACCCGCCGTCGCAAACACAAATAGACTGCGCCGCCGATGTTCGAGAAGGTGCTGATTGCCAACCGCGGCGAGATCGCGATCCGTGTCGCCCGCACTCTCCGCGAGATGGGGATCGGCTCCGTCGCCGTCTACTCGGAGATCGATCGCGACGCGCCGCACGTGCGGGAGGCCGACGAGGCGTTTCTGCTCGGCCCGGCGGTCCCGGCCGAGAGCTACCTGAACATCGCCAAGATCATCGACGTCGCCAAGGAAGCGGGCGCCGAAGGGATCCATCCGGGCTACGGCTTCCTCGCCGAGAACGCCGACATGGCGCGCGCCTGCGCCGAGTTCGGGATCACCTGGATCGGGCCGCCGCCGGAGGCGATCGAAGCGATGGGCTCGAAGACCCGCGCCCGCGAGATCATGGCCGAGGCCGGCGTGCCGATCGTCCCCGGCTCGACCGAGGTCGCACCCGACCTCGAAGCCGCGCGCAAGCAGGCCGACGAAGCCGGCTACCCGGTCGCCTGCAAGGCGGCGGGCGGCGGCGGCGGCAAGGGCTTCCGGGTCGCGAGGACGCCTGATGACCTGCAGGACGCCTACGAGGGCTCGGCTCGCGAAGGGGAGAAATTCTTCGGCGACGCACGGGTCTACATCGAGCGCTACCTGGAGGACCCGCGCCACGTCGAGGTCCAGGTGCTGGCCGATTCGCACGGCAACGTGATCCACGTCGGCGAGCGCGACTGCTCGATCCAGCGCCGTCACCAGAAGGTGATCGAGGAGGCCCCCGGCCCGCACGTCGACGCGGAGATGCGCGAGCGGATCGGGAAAATCGCCACCGACGCTGCTGCCGCGGTCGGCTACCGCGGCGCGGGCACGATCGAGGGCATGCAGGTCGGCGACGAGTACTTCTTCCTCGAGATGAACACCCGCGTCCAGGTCGAGCACTGCGTGACCGAGATGGTCAGCGGCCTCGACATCGTCCGCGAGCAGATCCTGGTCGCCGCCGGCGAGCCGCTCTCGATCTCCCAGGACGAAGTCGAGCTGCGCGGCTGGTCGATCGAGTGCCGGATCAACGCCGAGAACGCGGCGAAGAAATTCGCCCCCGCCCCGGGGCCGATCGGCCCGTCCTACCGCGAGCCCTCGGGCCCCGGCGTGCGCGTCGACTCCGGCGTCGAGGGCGGCGGCGAGGTGAGCCCGACGTACGACCCGATGGTCGCCAAGCTCATCGTCTGGGACGTCGACCGCGAGAAGGCGACGCGGCGCATGCTGCGGGCGCTCGGCGAATACGACTCCGGCGGCCTCACCACCCTGATCCCCTTCCACCAGGCGATCCTGCAGACCCGCCAGTGGGCCGACGGCGAGACCTGCCGTGACCTGATGGAGGACGCCGAGTGGCTGAAGTCGACGGCGCCTGCGGAGGCGGCCGCGCCGGAGCCATCGGAGGAGGGCGCCGAGGTCGTCACCCGCGACTACAAGGTCGAGGTCTCGGGCCGACTCTTCGACGTCAAGGTGATCGGCGAGGCCGTCGCCGGCGCCGCGGCCCCGGCCGCGGGCGGTCGCAAACCGCCGAAACGGGAGCGCAGTGGCGGCGGCAGTGCCGCGGCCTCGAGCGAGGCGCTGCCCTCGCCGCTCCAGGGCACGGTGCTCAAAGTCGCCGTCTCCGAGGGGGCCGAGGTCGCCGAGGGCGACCTGATCTGCGTGATCGAGGCGATGAAGATGGAGAACGAGATCACCGCCCACCGCGCGGGCAAAGTCACCGCCCTGAACGTCGCCGAGGGGGCCGCGATCGGTTCCGGCGACGTCATCGCCATCATCGAGTAACGCCGCGTCTGGCTTGGTCGGGGGGCGCATCGCGGCGTCGTGGCGTCGGTCACCTGCTGATCAGGCTCCCTCGCTACTCCTTGCGCTGCTGGCCCCGACCGGCGCCAGACGCGACGTACGGCGC
>DATEDJ010000072.1:0-30832 GCA_035281725.1 Solirubrobacterales bacterium | reverse complement strand
CGCCCTGCCGGCGGGGGAGCGCGGCGGCGCGGGCTCGGCCGACCCGACGGCCACCCCGACGGGCGCCGGAGCCGGGGCCGACGCGAGCACGGGCGCCGGGGCAGCCTAGGCTCCCGGGGGCACCCGATTGCTCCCTTTCTGGCTCTCGATCGGCGCTCTCAGCCTCGTCCAGGGCGTCCTGGTGGGTCTCCCCCGGCCCACGGTCACGATTCCTCTGTTCAGCCGCCTACAGGGGCGCTGGTGGGCTCTGGTGCTGCCGCTGTCGATCGTCGTGGTGATCGGCGGGATCGCCCTCGATGAAGCCTCGGCCCACTTCCTCACCTGGCTGGCGCTGATCGCGGTGCCGCCGCTGGCGGCGGCGGCGCTCGGCTGGATCGTCCACGGGGCGCGGCCGCCGCTGGCCCTCCTGGTGGCGCCCCTCTTCGCCCTCGCCTGGGCGGCGAAGGGCGAACTGGGCGGGCAGTCGGCGGCGCTGGCGTTGACCGCGCTCGCCTGCGTCACCCTCGGCTGGCTGCTGGTCTGCGTGGTGCCACCGCGCTGGGTGAAGCTCGGCATCTACGCGATGGCGATCGTCGACGCCTACCTCGTCTTCACCGACCTCCTCCAGACCCCCAACTCGGTCCTCAACACGGCGGCGCCGGCGGCCAACCTGCCGAAGCTGCAGCTGGTCAACTGGGGCTCGGCGATCATGGGCTTCGGCGACCTCTTCATCGCCGCCGTGCTCGGCGCCCTCCTCGCCCACGACGCCCGCCTCCAGCTCCGTGGCGCCCTCCTCGCCGCCACCCTCTGCTGCGCCTGGGACCTGCTCTTCTTCTTCATCCACGAGACCCCGGCGACGGTACCCGTGGCGCTGACCCTGCTGGTGCTGGAGCTGTGGGCGCGGCGGCGACCCCCGACCCGCGACCGGGATCGGGAGTCGCCCCCGGCGACGGCTCAGCAGGTTTCGCCGTAGTTCAGGAACGTGACGCCGGTGAAGTAGCCCGGGCTGGTCCGGTCACCGCCGGGGTTCATGCAGACGTTCACCTGGAACCGAGGCGCCGCGGTCGCGGGGGCTCCAGGCTCTAATTACGTCGCTACCCCCTGAGCATTGAGACATAACCGTACTATTTGATTATTCTGGCGGCCCGCCAATATTTGCCGCGCTCTGCTGGAGCCGCCGCGGCGTCGGACCGACCTAGATTTGCGTCGCGATCAGGACAAGAATCCCGGCGAAGCCCGCAAGCATCGCTCCGGTGAAAGCAATGACCCCGCCTATCAGCACCTTCACCAGGTCATCCAGTCGGTCATTCAACCGATTGAAGCCCTTTTCCATCCGATCTTCGATCCGATCGAAGCGCTTATCGACCTGTTCGAAGCGCTGGTCTACCTGATCGAAGCGCTTGTCGACGTTCGCGGCGAATTCGTCCAGTCGGTCGTCGTTCCAACGACGGGACTCCGCGTTCATGGGTGCCATCACCTCCATGCCCACGAGGCTAGGGGGACAAATCGCACTTGTGGTGCGTAGAAAGTGCCAATTGGATGCCGGATCGCCATGGCACCAGGCTAAGGCGAAGATTTCCCTGTCCGAAACGGGGAAAGTGCCAATTGTGTGGCGTCAGGCGTGGTGGTCCGGGCCGCCGGGACGATCCCTGGCGTTACGCCACCATTCCCGACTCCAGCGGATGCCGTAGGCGCTGCCTGCAATCACCAATACAAGGCCCCAGAGGGCACCGACAAGGGGCCTGGTGAGCAGGGTGAGTCCGATCACGCTGGCGCCGGCGACGCCGACGATCAGCACCCATTTGAAGACCGCCGCCTCGTTGAATTTCATCGAGCCACCGCCATTTCGCCCCGAAGAGCCAAACCTAGGTGACTAAGCGGGATCAGAGGATGTAGACCGTCGCAAACACGATGATCCACATGATGTCGACGAAGTGCCAGTAGATACCCGGCACCTCGACGCCGAGATGATCCTCGGCCTCTTTGTCGAAGTGGCCGCGGAAGGCGCGGATCGTGGCGAAGGTCAGCAGCATCAGCCCGGCGAAGACGTGGGCGCCGTGCAGGCCGGTGAGCGAGTAGAAGATCGAGCCGAAGGCCTCGGTGCGAGCGCTGAAGCCGAGGTGCACGTACTCGTTGATCTGGACGAAGAGGAAGGTCAGGCCGAGCAGCCAGGTCAGCACCAGGCCGAGTTTCATCCCCTGCTTGTTGCCCTTGCGGATCGCCTCCAGGGCGTAGTGGATGGTGAAGCTCGAGGAGACCAGGATCGCGGTGTTCATCCCCGCGACGCCGACCGGGAGTTCGAACGGGTGAGGTGGCCAGGACGGCGGATTGACGACGACGCGGAGGAAGAAGTACGACGCGAAGAAGGCGCCGAACAGCATCACCTCGGAGATGATGAAGAGCAGGATGCCGAGCGTCTGGCGGTCGATCCGCGAGCTCTGGTTGGCCTCCGGCGGCCCGTGATGGTGGGCCTCGGCGGCGTGACCGCCGCCACCTTGCGGAAGCGGTACGGAAGCGCTCTCCATCAGTGCTCACCTCCCTCGGCAACCGCCGCGGCGACCGCCGCCGGGGCGCGGCCGACCTCGACGTGGCTCACAGACTTGTCGGTGATCCCGCGGACCCGGCCGACCAGGTCGCTCTCCAGCCAGCGGGACTGCTGCCCGGCGAAGGTGGAGATCAGGATCTCATCGATCTTGTAGTGCTCGATCGCGTTGCGGACCGCCTCGAAGGGGTCGTCGGCGGAGATCGGCAGGCCGGTCGCGTCGATCTCGGCGCGGTAGAGCTCGGCCAGCGTCGCCGCCAGGTCGCGGACGACCTGTTCCTCGGAGACGGCCTCGCTGCGCGGGCTGACGATCGTGTAGCGATGCGGGCGGGTCGCGGCGCGCTCTTTCAGCCGCGCGACCAGGTCCGGCGCGTTGACGGTCTGCGTCGCAATCACCAACACGTGGGCAAGGTCCAGCCGGATCGCGTCCTCTTCGACGCGGACCGGGATATGGGTGAAATTCACCTCCGGCTCGGCCAGCTCGCGGGACCACTCGACCAGGTCCTTACGGGCGATCCCGAAGCGGGTGTCGTAGAGCGCCGAGAAGAGGACCTCGCAGGGCTCATGGGCGCGGATCGCGTCGCCGAGCGCCAGCTGCGGCGCCGGGTCGAGCACCTCGCCGACCGAGTCGATCCCGAACTCGGCGAAGATCGACATCGTCACCTCGACCCGGGCCCGCGCCGAGGCGTAGAGCTCGTCCCGGTCGATCAGGCTGCCGATCGTCGGCTGGTTCTGCGGCGCGGCGACGATCACCTGCGAGCACTCGTCGGCCTCTGTGCGCTCGCGGACCGCTTTCAGCAGCCCGCGCCCGCCGCCAACCTCGTTGAGGAAGACGAGCAGCGGGCGCTTGTCGGTGTCAGCGGTGGGGGTCAATGCCCCACCACGCTCGGCTGGCCCGCCGGCACCTCGGCGCCTTCACCGGCCATGATCGCGTGCCGGGCGCCGGGGATCCCGAACTCGTAGGGACCGCCGACGACGCGCGGGATCTGGTCGAAGTTGTAGATCGGCGGCGGCGAGGACACCATCCACTCGATCGAGTTCGCCCGCCACGGGTTGGCCTCGGCCTTCGGACCGAACCGCCAGCTGACGATCATGTTGTAGAGGAAGACCAACTGGACGGCGCCGAGCATGAAGGCGAAGCAGCTGATCAGCAGGTTCCAGTTGCCGAACTGGCTCGCGTAGTCGGCGACCCGTCGCGGCATCCCGTCCATCCCTACCCAGTGCATCGGCACGAAGGTTCCCCAGGTCCCGATCAGCGTGCCCCAGAAGTGGACGCGACCGAGTTTCTCGTCGTACATCCGGCCCGTCATCTTCGGGAACCAGTGGTAGATGCCGGCGAAGATCGTGAACACCGAGCCGCCGAAGAGCACGAAGTGGATGTGGGCGACGATGAAGTACGTGTCCGACACGTGGATGTCGAACGGCACCATGCCGAGCATGACCCCGGATATCCCGCCGATCGTGAAGGTCACGATGAAGGCGAGGGCGAACAGCATCGACGTCGCTCTGGTGTGGATCTTGGAGAAATAGAGCGTCCCCAGCCAGGAGAAGATCTTGATCCCGGTCGGCACCGCGATCAGCAGCGTGGTCAGCATCATCGGCACGCGCAGCCAGCTGAACATCCCGGCGACGAACATGTGGTGTGCCCACACCGAGTAGCTGAGCACGACGATCCCGATCAGCGCCAGCGCCATCAATCGGTAGCCGAAAATCGGTTTTCGGGCGTGCGTGGATATGACCTCGGAGATGATCCCGAACCCGGGCAAGATCATGATGTAGACCGCCGGGTGCGAGTAGAACCAGAAGATGTGCTGGTAGCTGATCACGTCACCGCCGGCCCCGAACTGGAAGAAGTTCGTGTGCAGGATGCGGTCGAAGAAGACCATGAACTGGGCGCCCGCGATGAACGGCGTCGCGGCGACGACCAGCAGCGAGGTCGAGAGGTTGGCCCAGACCAGCAGCGGCATCCGCCAGAAGGTCATCCCCGGCGCTCGCATGGTGATGATCGTGACCAGGAAGTTCAGCGCCGTCGCGATCGACGATGCGCCCGCGAACTGCACGCCTAAGTTGAAGAACGATTGCCCTAACGGGGCGCCGGTCGAGAGCGGCGCGTAGCCCGTCCAGCCGGCGTCGAAGGCGCCGCCCGGGGCGAGGAAGCTGGCGACGAAGAGGATCCCGGCGATCGGCAGCATCCAAAAGCTGAGCGCGTTCAGCCGCGGGAAAGCCATATCGGGGGCGCCGATCGCCAGCGGCAGCACGAAGTTGGCGATCCCGGCGAAGACCGGAACGACGAAGACGAAGATCATGATCGCCGCATGCGCGGAGAACAGGCCGTTGAAGGTGCTGGCGCTGACGATCTGGGTGCCCGGCTGGGCCAGCTCGGCCCGGATCAGCATCGCCATCAGGCCGGAGACGAAGAAGAAGAAGAAGTTGGTGCAGATGTACTGGATGCCGATGACCTTGTGGTCGGTGTTGACTTTGAAGTAGTCCTTCCAGGTGTGCGCTCCGTGCATCGCGTGGTCCTCGGGGATCGTCGGCAGGCCGAACGCCCAGCGCAGCCAGTAGTCGAAGCAGCCGATCCCGAGCAGGAAGCCGAGCGGCGCCATGATCAGCGGCACGACCACCTGCGGGTAGCCGGTCTGTTCGCTCTGGAAGGCGGAAAGACCGGAGATCGAGCGCAGCACGACGACCAGACCGACGCCCAAGGCCGCGGCAACGATGGTGCCGAGGAGCGCGCGATACCAGCCGGGTCGTTTGAACGCTGCAACCATCTACTTCGCCTCCATTATTCCGCCTCCACCCTTTCGAGCGGTTCGGGATTGGTCTCCGTGTCCTGTTTCACCGACACCATCAGCGGGGTCGGGACTTTTTCTTTCAAGCCTTCGACCCACTTTTCCCACTTGGCTTCCGGCTCGACGACCACTTTCGCCCGCATCGCGGCGTGACCGAAGCCGCAGAGCTCGGTGCAGATCAGCTGGTAGGTGCCGACCTTGTCGGGGGTGACGATCGCGGTCGTCGTGATCCCCGGGACGTTGTCTTTCTTGATCCGCCACTGGGGGACCCAGAAGGAGTGGATCACGTCCTGCGCGTGCATTTTGAAGACGATCTGGCGGTTCACCGGGACGTGCAGGACGCCCTGCGAGTAGGCATATTCTTTGCCCGGGTAGCCGAAGGACCAGGCGAACTGCTGGGAGAAGACGTCGACGGTCAGCTGGTGCCCGGTCGGTTCTTCGATTTCGTCGAGGACTTTCCAGCTCCAGCCGCCGAGGAAGAGGACGATGACCGTCGGGACCAGCGTCCAGAGGATCTCGAGGCGGGTGTTGCCGTGGATCGGCTCACCGTCGGATTCGTCCCCCGGTTTGGCGCGGAAGGCGATCAGCGCGTAGGCGAGCGCCACGACGACGATCGAGAAGATCACCGAGGACAAGACGATTGCGATGTTCATCAGGTCGTCGATCTTCGGGGCCGCGGTCGAGTCCTCCGCGCCGTTCCAGTTGATCGACACCATCACGACTGAGATGACCGCTGAGAGGACAAAAACGGCAGCGGCCATTTTGGCTATCGGGAGGCGGTTGCTGAACACCGCGCGGCATTCTATTGACGCGCGGCGGCGGGACGCTTTGCCGTCCAGGTGACGCTCGGCACTAGGCGGTCGGGACCGGCAATCCGCCTAGGTTTCCGGCCGCGGCATCGAGCACACCGCGGGCCACACCCTCCCAACTCCAGAGTCGGGCGACCGTCTCGACCAGGGTCGCGCGAGCCTCGGCGCGGGTGTGCTCGGGCAGCTCGAACCAGCGGTCGAGGCGGTCGGCGATCGCCTCGACGGCACCGGGCTCGACCGGGAACGAGGTGAGCGGGCCCACCTGGTCGGGGAGGGCGGCGGCGAGCCGGTGGGAGACCTCGCGCATCCCCGAATGCCCGGCGGAGACCGGCAGGGCGCCGCAGGCGGCGGCCTCGGCGGCGACCATCCCGAAGGCCTCGGGGAAGGTGCTCGGCATCACCAGCGCCTCGGCGTGCGGGAGGAGCGCGGCGACCTCGTCGTGCTCGAGGCGCCCGAGCCACTCGACCGAGCCGGCGGCGGCGCGGGCCGCCGCGGCGTAGCCGGACGGCGGCTCGGCGAGGAAGGAGGAGAGGATCGGCAGCGGCTTCTCCTCCCCCCCTTCAAGGCCCCAGCCGGCAGCGGCGACGGCGCGGGCGTCGTCGAGGTCACCGCGATCGAGGGCGGCCTGGAGGCGACGAAGGCCGTCCTCGTAGGCACCGAACCCGGCCACCTGCAGGCGGATGCCGGGGTGCTGGGCGTGGACCAAGGGCCAGGCGGCCAGCAGCAGGTCGACCCCCTTGGACACGATGAGCTTGCCGACGAAGACGACCTTGGCTTCGCGAAGGGTGGGCTTGCGGGGGGCGGGCTTGCGTACGGGGAGGTCCGACGATCCTGCGCGCGGGGTCGTGCTCGGACCATCGGACCTCCCCGCCCACGAATCGTCTTCGGCTGCCTCGAGGGGGCTGAACTCTTCGACATCAACCCCCGGCGGTCCCAACCTCGTCTTGTCTTTCAGATTCGGGAGGCCTGGCAGCGCCGCCCAGAGCGAGGCGCCCGTGTGATGGGACCCGACCAGGACGCAGTTGGCGGCGGCCATGCCTTCGTAGGCGTAGGGGAGGAAGCGGGGGTGCGGTTTGACCGTGTACTCGAGTGCCGAGCCGTGGGCCTTGACGGCGAACGGGGCGATGTCGGCGCGGGCGAGGATCGCCGGGCCCATCACCTCGTGGTTGGCGAGTGCCGCGTCGATCCCGCCGACCTTCTCGGCAACTTCGCGCACCGCGGCCACGTTGGCCTCGATGTAGTGGTCCAGCTCCGCCTCGGTCAGCTCCGGGAAGGCTTTGACCTCGAAGCCCTCATAAGGGTCCTTGACGTAGACCGGCAGCAGGCCGCCGATGTCGGGGTTGTGGATCTGGACGCCGGGGATCTTCACCTCGCGGTCCTGGCAGAGCAGGTGGACCTCGTGGCCGAGCCGGGCCAGCGCCGGCGCCAGGTTGACGTTGTAGATGTTGCTGCCGGTGCCGCGCAGCATGTAGCCGTGGAAGATGAGGACGCGCATGTAGTTCCGCCCAAGCTAATAGTCTTTGCGACGATGAACTCGAAGCAGCTCTTCAGGATGCGCGCCCCGGCCTCCGGCCGCGAGGCGATCGCCCCGACCGAACCGGGTCAGATCTACCGCGACCGCGAGACCGGCGAGGAGATGTTCCCCGTCGCCATGGTCCTTCCCCTGGCCCCTTCCTCCTCGTCGCTGCCGCGCAGCCCCGAGAACCTGCGGGCCTGCAACCGTTGCGACCAGCTGATCGGGTTGGACGTCAGCGACTGCCCGTACTGCGGTCTCCGCCAGGGCGCTCTTTAGCCGGAGCGTTCCTCTGGAGTCGCACGGCTAGGGGGACACCATCCCCTCCGTCCCGATCACGCATTCGCCCACCTGGCCTAGTTGGTCGAGGTCGATCGAATTGAGCAGTCTGCGCGCTCCTGCTGGGTAGGGTCGATCGGGAACGATCGAGGCCACTCGTCGGAACCTTCCACGGAGCGTGTGCCCGATCTGAACCTCTCCGCCGATGGTCCTGGCTTGCGGGTCATCGACGAAGGCTCGAATGACATTGAGCGGCGCCCGATGCCGAGACGCGCCCGGGTCGTCTTTGGCAACCAATTCGTGAAACAGCGACTGAGCCTCTTCGACTCGATCACCGATGAATCGGGCATCCCCATCGCCAAGTCCGAGCCGAGTGGGCGAGAAATGGATCATCCCATTACTTCCTTCGCGTGGTCCGAGTTCATAAGCCTCGGGAGCAGCCGTGGCGAGTTGACCGCCGACGATGATCGCAACCCTGTCCGCCCCCTGGCGGCCGGAACCTCCGAGCGAGCGGACATAGATGGTCAGCACCCTGCCGATCAACATCGCGATATCGCGTAACGTCGGCACAGCAGCGACCGGGCTGATCAGATTCCCGAGGATCGGAACCAGCGTCCCGTAGACCTGCTGAAAGACCAGCGTGCCTCCGGCGCAAGCCAGACCTACCGAGCTGTCGAGATAGGTCTGGTCGAAAAAACCGCTCTCCCCTGGCCCCTTGCAGACGACCGGGACCTCGAAGATCTTTATTCCCTCGTCGATCAGGCGAAGATCCCCTGCGCTAATGCGACTGTCACTAGCCATCCACAGCAAGGGGAGGTAGGGGTCTTCGTAGCTGCACCAGACGGCCGTCAGCGTCATAGGGCGATCGTTGCAGACCGAAAAATCTGAGCGTCTGCATTTGAGCGTCTTATGCGGGCCTAAATGCAGACGCTCAGCTTTACCTGCGCATCGAGTGCCGATCTGGCGCGATCGGGTTCGTTGCCGCTATTCCGCCGTCGGAGCTTTGACCAGCGTCGCCGTGTACAAGAGGCGCGCGTTCGAGTAGTAGCAGCCGTAGGTCTTGGTCTTGCCGACGCCCTGCTGCGGGTGTTCGTTCTGGATGTCTTCCTTGGACGAGCAGTGTTCCGGCAGGCGGCTGCCGCGCCAGGTGTTTTCGCTGGAGACGTTGAAGGCGAACATCGGCGCCCAGGTCGGCACGGTGAGGGCGACGACCTGGCCCTGGAGGATCGAGAGCGGGTGCTTGAGGGCGAAGACCGGGGTCGTGCCGAAGTAGGTGTTGAGCACCTGCAGCGGGCTCTGACGGACCAGCGTGTACTGGGGCGGGTTGGTGCCTTCGATCGGTTTGAGGATCCCGATCCGCGCCTCCGACGGTTCGCCGAGGAATTCGTTGAAGAAGCCGACCTCGTTGGTGGTGGTCGCGGTTTCCTTGGTCGAGGGCTTGGCGAGGGTGATCGACCAGGCGACGATCTTGCCGTCGTAGGGCGCCTCGTAGGGGCGCGCGATCCCGTCGGCGATCGACTGGAAGCCGGTGACGTGGCCCTCCACCCGGCACGGCGTCACCTCGACGTTGTTGACGATCTTGCCCGGGCAGGAGGCGGGCGGCGTTTCCGCGGTCTGGCCGAGGACGGTGACCGTGAGCGGCGCCGAATTGGCCGCACCCGGGTTGAGCACGGCGAAGAGCGCGGCGAGGCAACCGGCGATGGCAAGGGCCAAGGCGGCACGACGGCGGCTGTGGGTGGGCGAAACGGGCATTGAATACCTGGCAACACCGGGTCGGCGGGCCAGTTGCGGAGGCAATCTTGCCGAGCCAAGCGCCCAGATGCAGCTTCGCGGCGCCCGTTGCACGATCTTGGCCAGTTAGCCTCGCCCGCATGGACGACGCCGAACGGGCCCTCGCCGAGGCCGAGCGGGTCCTCCGCCAGAACTGGCGCGAAGGCGAAGCCGCGGGGGTCCCCTATGCCTACACCGAACCGAGCCCGGGCCGCTATCCCTGGCAGTGGTACTGGGACTCCTGCTTCGCCGCGATCGTCAACCGTCGCTTCGAGCCCGACCGCTCGCGAGCCGAGCTGGAGAGCCTGCTCGCGGCCCAGCGCCCCGACGGCTTCGTCGGCCACACGATCTTCTGGCAGCGGCCGGTCTCGGGGGTGCGCCGGCTCTTCTACAACGTCGCCACCCGGACCGCGCACCAGACCGAGACGATCCAGCCGCCGCTGCTCGCCTGGGCCTGGCGGATCGCGGTCGGCGACCCGGCGGCGGAGCCGCGGATCGGCGCGCAAGTCGACTGGCTCCTCGCCAACCGCGATCTGGAGGGCGACGGCCTCCTCTGGATCGTCCAGCCCGACGAGTCGGGGCTCGACGCCTCGCCCAAGTTCGACCCGGTCTGGAAGGGACGGGCGAACGGGCGGCCCGGCTTCCCACTGCTGGTCGAGCGCAACCGCCGGCTCGGCTGGGACGCGCGGCGGATCCGCGACCGCGGCGGCCCGGTCCTCTGCGAGACGGTCGTCAACACGCTCTGGTCGCTCTCGCTCCAGAGCCTCGGCCGGCCCTCGGCGACGCCGGCGCTGGTCGAGCGGCTCTGGGACGAGGAGCGCGGCCTCTTCGTCGACGAGGCCCAACCGGGCGGCCTCCGCCCCGCTCCCGTCACCTGGGCGAGCCTGGCGCCGCTGGCGTTGCCGGACCTGCCGGAGGCGATCGGCAGGCGCCTGGTCGAGGAGCACCTGCTGAGCGAGCGCGAGTTCCTCACCGCGGTCGCCCCGCCCTCGGTCTCGGTGTCCGAGCGCGGCTACGAGCCGGGCGGCGGCCGCGGCCCGATCCGCCGCTACTGGCGCGGCCCGACCTGGATCAACTCCGCCTGGCTGGTCTGGATCGGGATGCGCCGGCTCGGCTACCTGGAGCAGGCGGAGCACCTCGCGGCAGGGGTGATCGGAGCGGTCGCCCGCTCAGGCCTGCGTGAGTACTACGACCCACGGAACGGCGCCGGCCTCGGCGCCCGCGACTTCGCCTGGTCGGCGTTGATCGCCGAGATCGCCGACCCGCGGCCCGAGCCTGACCTACCGCTTCAAAGAGTCGCCTGACAAGGACGCAGGGAGCGTGGCGTGCTCTGCACGCGAGCGACCGAGGACGCCTTCAGGCGCCTATTTGTAGCGGTAGGTGATGCGACCTCTGTCGAGGTCGTATGGACTCAACTCGATCTTCACGCGGTCGCCCGGCAGGATGCGGATGTAGTGGCGGCGCATCTTGCCGGAGATATGGCCGAGCACATCGTGCCCGTTGTCCAGTTTGACCCGGAACATCGTGTTGGGGAGGGCCTCGGTGATCTCGCCCTCCATTTCGATCTTTTCCTCTTTAGACATGCGGCTGGGGAGCGTACCTCACCCGCGCAGCAAGCCGAGTGCGCCATCCCGGTCAGAGATCTCCCCTGCATACTGCGCCGCCTCCAGCTCGGCCAGCTTCGCGCCGATCTCGGGACCCTCGATGCCGAGCTCGGCGGCGATCTCGTCGCCGCGCAGGAGCGGGACGGGCGGGCCGTCGCGAAGCCAGTCGAGCGCCGCGCCGATCATTTCCCGGGCCAGGTCGAGGTGGGCCTGGACCATCTCCGGGCTGGCGATCGGCCCGGCGCCGCGGGCCGAGAGGCGGTCGGCCACGGTGAGCAGGGTGACGTCGATCGTCACCGGTTCGGTGGCCCGCAGGTAGTCGTGGACGCGACGCGGCGGCAGCGGCGCCTCGCGCACCATGAAGCCGAGCCGCAGGTGGTGGAGCGTCAGCGCTTGGAGATACCGGGTCAGCTTGCGGGAGGCGCGCAGCCGCCCCATGATCTCGCCGATCGTCGTCGCCCCCTCGACGTCATGCCCTTTGAAGCCGACGAAGCCGTCGCGCTCGGCCCGGGTGGCGGGCTTGGCGATGTCATGGAGGAGGGCGCCGAAGCGCAGGGCGACGGCGCGGTCCATCTCGTCGGCCAGCGGCTCGGCGAGGAAGTCGGCGGCCTCGGCGGCGCGCTCGGGGCCGACGAAGCGGGGCAGCTCGCGCTCGATCTCGAGCGTGTGGGCGAGGACCTCGAGCGTGTGTCCGTACACGTCTAGGTGGTGGTTGGGACCCTGGCCGACGCCCTTCGTCCCCTCCAGCTCGGGGAGGACGACGGCGGTGAGGCGGAGCTCGTCGAGCAGCGCGAGGCCGCGCAGGGGATCGGTGCCGCCGAGCAGCTGGCGCAGCTCGGCCAGCTGGCGCTCGCCGGCGGGCTCGGCGGCGCGCGCGGCGGCGTCGTGGGCGAGCGCCACGGTGTCGGCGTCGATCCGCAGGTTGAGGTTCGCGGCGAGGCGCGCCGCCCGCAATAGGCGCAGCGGATCGTCGATAAAGCTGGTCGGGCCGACCACGCGGAGGACGCCGCGCTCGAGGTCGACGAGGCCGTCGAAGGGGTCGAGCACCTCGCCCGCGCCGAGCGGCACGGCGATGGCGCCGACGGTGAAGTCGCGCAGCGCCAGGTCGGCCTCGATCGAGTCGCCGCGCAGGGCGGTGACGTCGACCTGCCAGCCGCGCGACGGGGCGACGACGCGCCAGGTGCCGAACTCGGCGGAGAGCTCGAAGGCGGGCTCGCCGAGCTCACGGGCGAGCGCCTTGGCGGCCCGGCCGGGGTCGCCCGCGACGGCGAGGTCGAGGTCGGTCACCGCCTGGCCGAGCGCCGCCTCGCGGACCGCCCCGCCCGCGATCCAGACGCCCTCCTCCCCGCCGAGCGCCCGAAGCGCCGCCTGGGGAAGCTCGGCGGCGCGCAGTTCGTCGGCGAGGCTCATCCGCTCTCCGTAACCCGCGGGACGCGTGCGGAGATCGCGCAGGTGACCTCGTAGTTGATCGTCTCGAGGCGGGCGGCGATCTCCTCGGCGCGGATCTCCTCCTCCCCTTGGCGGCCGATCAGCACCGCCTCCGCCCCCGGTTCGACCTCCGTCTCGGGCCCAAGGTCGATCGTCAGGTTGTCCATCGAGACCGTGCCGACCAGCGGGTAGCGGCGGCCGGCGACGAGGACGTCGCAGTTGTTGGTGAGGGCGCGGCGCACCCCGTCGCCGTACCCGAGCGGCACGACCCCGACCCAGGTGTCCTCGGGTGCCCTCCAGCGGCGGCCGTAGCCGGCGCTCTGGCCGGCCGGGAAGCGCTTCACCGCGGCGACGTGGGAATGCCAGGAGAGGACCGGCACCAGGCCCCGGATGCGCGGGTCGTCCTGGAACGGGTCGAGCCCGTAGATCGCGACGCCGCAACGGGCCATGTCGAAGTGGGAGCGCTCGGAGCGGAACAATGCGGCGCTGTTGGCGGCGTGGACGGTGACCCCGGGGAACTCGGCCTGGACCGCGGCGGCGACCGGCTCGAAGCGATCGAGCTGCTCGAAGAAGTAGCCCTCGTCGTCGTCCGGTTCGTCGGCGGTGGCGAAGTGGGTGCAGACGCCGGCCAGCTCGAGATATGGATCGACGGCGGCGGCCCGGGCGAGGGCGAGGACCTCCTCGCCGTCGAAGGTCCCGAGCCGGCCCATGCCGCTGTCGTGCTTGACGTGGACCCGGGTCGGGCGGCCGAGCGCGCGGGCGCGGGCAGCGACCTGCTCGAGGAAGCCCCGGCGCCAGACCGAGACCGCGGAACCGGCGCCGAGCACGACGTGGACCTCCTCCTCGGTGAGGGCGCCGAGGGTGATCAGTTCCGGACCGCCGTCGTCAGGCGGTAGACGCCCGCCCTGTCCGACGAGTCCCGCCCGCGCCAGCTCCGCCGCCTCCGTGGCCGCGGCAACCGCAAGAACGCTCGCTCCGCCGTCGAGCGCCGCCTGCGCGCACGCCGCCGCCCCGTGCCCATAGCCGTCCGCCTTGACCACGGCGCAGAGCCGCGCCTCCCCCAGCTCGGCCCGCAGCCGTTCGCAGTTGGCGCGCAGCGCGCCGAGGTCGATTCGGGCGAACGCCCGCTCCATGGGGCTACCCGTCGACGACGGCGGCCAAGGCGTCGGCCCGCGTGACCATGCCCGCAAACCGCCCGTCCTCATCGACCACCGGCAGGTGGTTGTGGTGGTGATCGGCGATCTTCTTTGCCACCCGGTCAGCCGCCTCGTAGGTGTGGGCGGTGATCGGGTCCGCGGTCATCAGCTCCGCGACTTTGGTCGCGAAAGCCTTTTCGAGCCGCTTCTCGAAGCCTTTCATCGAGCCGATGAAGACGATCCCGCCCATGATTTCGAGGTAGTGCGGCAGGTGCAGGTCGGACTCCTCGTCGCTGAGGATCAGGTCGGACTCGCTGACGATGCCGACCACCTTGCGGTCCTCGTCGACGACCGCGACGGCGCCGAGGTCGGTCTTCGCGAGCAGGTCGATCGCGGTGCGCGCATCGTCGTCCGGGGTGACGCTGGGGGCGTCGGCGTCCATGATCTCGGCGGCAGTCTTCATCGGGATCGCGAGATTATTCGACCGGCCCGGCGGAGCGCAGCCCCACCGGGATCGAGGCGATCACGTCGGTGGCGATCACCGCCTCGGCGGCGCCGAGCCGGCGCGCCGCCTCCTGCCCGGCGCGGGCGTGGGCGATCACCGCGGCGCAGGCGGCGGCGAAGGGCTCGAGGCCGCGGGCGAGGAGCGCCGCGGTCATCCCGGAGAGGACGTCGCCGCTGCCCGCCGTCGCCAGGCCCGGGGCCGAGACCGCGTTGACCGCCACCCGCTCGCCGTCGGTGACGATCGTGTCGTCGCCCTTGAGGACGACGACCGCCCCCGTCCAGGCGGCGGCCTCCTTGGCGGTGGCGAGGCGGCGGACGTTGATCTCGGCCGACTCGCGCTCCAGGAGGCGTCCGAGCTCACCCGCGTGCGGGGTGAGGATCGTCGGCGCCTTGCGGACGGCGAGCCGATCGAGCTGGCCGGCGAAGGCGTTCAGGCCGTCGGCGTCGATCACCAGCGGTGACTTGATCCGCGGGGCGACCTCGCGGGCGAGCTCCAGCGAGTCCTCGTCGCGGCCGAGGCCCGGGCCGAGCACCCCGGCGGCGGCTTTCTCGAAGGCCGCCAGAAGTTCCTCCGCGGCCTCGAACCCGAGCCGTCCCGGCGTCTCGCCGATCCCTCGCGACATCACCTCGACCTCGGCCGCTTCGAAGACCGGCTCGAGGTCGGCGGGGACGGCGACGGTCGCATAGCCCGCGCCCGCCCGGATCGCCGCGGTCGAGGACATCCGTACCGCCCCGGTGAGCCCGCGCGAGCCACCGGCGATCGTCACCTGGCCGCTGGAGAACTTGGTCGACTGGGCACCGCGCCGCGGCGCCAGGTCGAGCACCGCCTGCTCGATCACCCCGGCCGCCTCCGGCTCGGGAGCTCCATCCGGGATCCCGATCGGCGCCAGCCACAGCTCGCCGGTCGCCCACTTGCCGGGGGCGATGAAGTGGCCGACCTTGGCGGCGTGGAAGGTGACCGTGAGGTCGGCCTCGACCACCGCACCCGCGACCTCCCCGGTGGTGGCGTCGATCCCGGAGGCGATGTCGCAGGCGACAACCGGCACGCCGCCCTCCTGGGCCGCCGTGATCGCCGTGATCGCGGCGGCCGCGGGTTCGCGCGGGGCGCCGGCGAACCCGGTGCCGAAGATCGCGTCGACGATCGCCCCCGAGCCCTCCAACCGCGCCCCGACATCGTCCCCGTCGCCAACCTCGACCACGCCGACGGCCTCCGATGAGTTCGCACTTCCCCGTACGGTGGACGGGAAACTGCGAACGCCCTTGGTGTCCCCGCGAACGCCCTTGCCGTTTCCTCGGAGGCGGTCGAGGTTTGTCTTCGCGTCCTCGCTCAGCTCACCCGCGGGCCAGAGCAGCAGCGCCTCGGCGGCGAAGCCCATCTCGCGCAGCAGCCGCGCCGCGACCAGACCGTCGCCGGCGTTGTTGCCCTTGCCGCAGACGACCCGCACGGGACCCTCCGGCGAGAGCCGCGCGACCGCCTCGGCGACCGCCCGCCCGGCGGTCTCCATCAGCTCCAGCGAGGGGATTCCCTGGTCTTCGATCGCCCACGAATCGGCGGCCCGCATACCCTCGGCGTCGTAGAGACCTCGCAGCCACCGCTCCATTGCCCCCACCCTATTCGCGCCGGCGCGGCGGCCTCGCCGACGTCCGTTACTTCTGGACGCCGATGATCACCCGCGCGGTCGTCTCGGCGCCCTTCGGTTCGGAACCGACCGCCACGTAGGAGATCTTCTGCACGTAGGGCTTCGCCGAGTCGAACTTCGCCCGCGCACTGGGGTTCAGCGTCGCGTCGAGCAGCTTGACCGCCGGAGCGCCGCTGATGAAGGCCGAGATCGGGGTCGATCCCAGGGTCGCCTTGGCCGCTTCGAAGTCGGCGGTGGTGCCGAGGGTCTTGGCGCCTGCCTGGAGTGCCCGCGCGGCCGCCTGTGGCCCGTAGGCGATGACGATCTTTTCGCCCGCGGCGCCGACGATCAGCGGCTTCGAACCGAGCCCGGAGGAGCGGACCGAGAAGCCGCTCACTTCGCCGCTGATCGCGGTGACGCCTTTGGTGCCGGTCGCGCGCAGCAGCAGGCCGAGGTTGGAGACGGTGTTGCGGGCTTCGCTTGCGTTGTCGGTTTCGATCAGGACGGCGCCGCCAAGGTTAGCCTCGCTCGATCCTTCGACGAAGCCGCCGATGTCGCCGATCGAGGCGGCGATCGAATCCAGGTTGATGCCGATCGATTCAAGCGCCGGCTTCAGTTCGCCCGGGGGGATCTGGCCCGCGAGGCCTTTTTCGTTCAGCGTGTCGATCTCTTCGCCGAGGGTCTTGCCGAAGTCGGCGGTGGCGAAGCCGGCTACCGAGGTCGCGGGCAGCGATTCGAGCAGGGCCGACGCGTCGCCGCTGAGGCTCGAGGCTTTGCCGAGGTTGGTGGAGATGTCGACCTCGACCTGTTCAGAGTGCGGCACCACACTCGCGACCGCGGTCGCCTTCTTCGGTTCGATCCCCAGCACCTCGAAGCCCGCCTGGTCTTCGGCCGAGATCACCGCCTTGGCCTGTGCGATCGCGCCGCCGATGTCGACGTACAGAGTGGCGACGCCTTCGTCTGATGCGCCTTCCATCGCCGCCTTGAACTTTTCCGATTCGTTCAGCCCTTCGTCGTTTTCGGCGGCCTTCACCATTTCCTCGAAGTCGGCCTGCGTTTCGCCGTAGACGAGGAAGTCACCGACGAACCCGAGCGCCCCCTGGCGGTCGGTGATCCAGTAGCGATGGCCTTCGAATTCGCCTTCTTCGGAGGGTTCAGCGGATTCATCGTTCTTGTTTTCGAAGGTTTCTTCGGCTTCGCCGACGTTGCTCGTTTCGAGCACGATCCCGGCGTCGTGAAAGTCGCCCCCGTCGTATTCCTGTAGGTAGAGGCCGCCCTTTTCGCCGATCCACGGCTCGACTTCTTTTTCGTAGTCGAGCGTCTCGCCTTTGCCGGGGGTCACCGCAGCTTCGAATTTTTCGCCGATGAAGGCGCTCACGTCTTCGATCCCGAGCACCGTGTCGGCGAGCTCGTCCAGTTCTTCGCTCGTCTTCCCCCCTGGCGCGAGATTTACTTCGAAGTAGAAGGGCACGTTCTGCGGCACCAGGCTCGCCGGGTCGCCACCCCCACCACTGCTCGAGCCGCCGCAACCGGCGCCGACCAGCGCCGCGGCCGCCAAGGCCGCCAGGATCAGTGCGATGCGCCTCACTCGACCGTCACCGTCTTGGCCAGATTGCGCGGCTGGTCGACGTTGAGGCCGCGCGCTCTGGCGATGTCGTAGGCCAGCAACTGCAACGGCAGCACCGCGAGGATCGGCTGCAGGATCCAGTCGGTCGGCGCCACCTCGATCGTCGCGTCGGCGACTTCGGCCGCCCGCTCCGACCCGGCGGTGACGATCGCGATCGTGTCGGCCCCGCGCGCCCGCACCTCCTCGACGTTGGAGAGCACCTTCTCCAGCACCGGGCTGTCGGTGGCGATGCAGACGACGGGGGTCGACTCGTCGAGCAGGGCGATCGGCCCGTGCTTCATCTCCCCCGCCGCGTAGGCATCGGTCGGGATGTAGGAGATCTCCTTCAGCTTCAGCGCTCCCTCGAGCGCCGTCGGCAGGCCGATGTGGCGCCCCAGGTAGAGGAAGAAGTCGCGCTTGGCGTGGGCGTCGGCGACGGCGCGGACCGGCCCGGCGGCGGCCTCCAGCGTCTCGTCGATCTTCAGCGGCAGCGCCTTCAGCTCGGCGACCAGCTCTTCGATCCGCCCCGACGACAGGGTCCCGCGCAGCTGGGCGATCCGCAGGCCGAGCAGGTACATCGCCGCCACCTGGGCGAGGAAGGTCTTGGTCGCGGCGACGCCGATCTCGAGGCCGGCGCGGGTGTAGAGGACGGCGTCGGCGTCGCGGGTCGCCTGGCTGCCCATGATGTTGGTGACGGCCAGGACCTTCGCCCCGGCTTCGCGGGCGAGGCGCATCGCCGCCAGCGTGTCGGCGGTCTCGCCGGACTGGGTGATGCCGATCACCAGGTCGCCCTCGCCGACCACCGGGTTGCGGTAGCGGTACTCGGAGGCGATGTCCATTTCGACCGGCACCCGCGCCCATTCCTCGATCGCGTAGCGGCCGATCAGCCCCGCGTGGTAGCTGGTCCCGCAGGCGACGATGACGATCCGGCCGACGTCGCGCAGGAACTCGTCGGCGAGGTCGACGTCGGAGAGATCGACCCCGTCGGTCTCTGGCAGGCGATCGGTGATCGTCTCGGCGACCGCGTCGGCCTGTTCGTGGATCTCCTTCAGCATGTAGGTCTCGTAGCCGCCCTTCTCGGCGGCTTCGGCGTCCCAGGTGACCTCTTCGGCGGCGCGCTCGATCGGGTTGCCGTCGGTGTCGGTGATCCGCACCACGTCGGCTTCGATTTCGACCAGCTCGCCGTTTTCGATCGGCACCGCGGTGCGGGTGTCGGCGAGGAAGGCGGGGATCGCCGAGGCGAGGAAGGTCTCCCCCTCGCCGAGGCCCGCGACCAGCGGGCACTCCTTGCGGGCGCCGAGCAGGCGGTTCGGCTCGTCGGCGTGCATGGCGACGAAGGCGTAATGGCCGCGCAGCTCGGCGTAGGCGGCGCGGGTGGCGGCGGCGAGGTCGCCGTCGTAGTGGTGGGCGATCAGGTGGGCGACCACCTCGGCGTCGGTCTCCGAGGTGAAGTCCTCGCCTTCGGCTATAAGGCGCCGGCGCAGCTCGGCGTGGTTCTCGACGATCCCGTTGAGGACGATGTGGACCTTGCCGGAGCTGTCGTCGTGCGGGTGGGCATTCTCCTCGGTGACCCGTCCGTGGGTGGCCCAGCGGGTGTGGGCGATGCCGGTCTCGGCCGGGGCCTCTCCGTTGCCGTTGGCGGCGCGCTCGACCGCGGCGCGCAGGTTGGCGAGGTTGCCGACCGCGTGGACCGACTCGACCTCGCCGTCGTCCTCGAGCAGGCTGATGCCCGCGGAGTCGTAGCCGCGGTATTCGAGCTTTTCGAGGCCCTGGAGGAGGAGCTCCTCGCAGGGTCGCTTGCCCACGTATCCAACGATGCCGCACATAAGAGGGGGAGAGAGGTTAGAGACTGTCTCGGCCCGGCAGGGGCCGAGCTTCAGGGTGAGAGGCAGGTGGCGGGGTAGGACACCGGGCTGGCGCTCGGGGGCAGGCGGCGGACGGGGCGAGGGACGCGGCGGACGGGGCGAGGGACGCGGCGGGCGGGTGGAGGACGGGGGCGGGTGGAGGACGCCGAGGGACGCGGCCCTCTCGGCGGCGACCCGGGCAGGCTGAGGGCCGCCTCCGAGAGGGCCGGGTTTCGGTTTCTTCCTGGATCCGCATTTCCAGCGCCCGCCGGTATGTGGGGATGCGCATGAGACGCCGGGGAGCAGTCACAGGGACGGGAGGTTCGTCACGAAGGTGGGTGGATTGCACCGGTCAAGAAGACGTGTGTGGAGTTTTGGGCCCTGAGCAACCAAAACTCCACACACATCTATTTGACCGGTGAGTGCGGGCGTAGATTCGGGCGCCTCCCTCACGCGACTGTGACGCCGTTCTGTCTTCCACCCGAAAGGCTTGCGTCCCGGGCGTCTCGTGGCGGCCACAGCCTGCCAGGGCCGCCACGAGACGCCCGGGGTCACCGTCCCCAGTCGACCGGGTCGCGGGCCCGCCGATGAGTTCGCAGAAATCCTCGCTATCCGAGGATTTCTGCGAACTCACCGCTGGGTGCGGGCTTGGCGCGCCCTGCTCGCCGAACAGCTAACCCGAGGTCAGCCGAGCTCTTGGCGGACCAGGCCGACCAGGCGGTCGCAGACCGCGTCCGCCTCGTCGGCGTCGGGCGCCTCGACCATCACCCGGACCAGGGGCTCGGTGCCGGAGGGGCGCAGCAGCACGCGGCCGCGGCCCTCGAGCTCCTGGCTCTCCTTCGCCACCGCGTCCCAGACGGCTACCGCGCCGGTGAGGCTCTCGCGGTCGGCCACCTTGACGTTGACCAGGCGCTGGGGCAGCTTCGCCATCGGCGAGGCGTCGGCGAGCGAGGCGTCGCCCAGCTCGCGCATCGTCAGGAGGGCGGCGGCGATCCCGTCGCCGGTGGCGACGATGTCGGAGGCGATGATGTGGCCCGACTGCTCGCCGCCCAGCCTCCATTCGCGGCGCAGCATCTCGTCGATCACGTAGCGATCGCCGACCTGGGTGATCGCGACGTCGATCCCGGCCGCCGCCATCGCCTGATGGAAGCCGAAGTTGGTCATCACGGTGACGACGACGCCGCCGCCGAGTTCGCCGCGGGAGGCGAGCCCGCGGGCGGCCAGCGCGATCAGCTCGTCGCCGTCGTGGACCCGGCCGGAGGCATCGACGGCGAGCACCCGGTCCCCGTCGCCGTCGAAGGCGAAGCCGATCTCGGCGTCGCCGGAGGCGACCCGTTCGGCCAGCGCCTCGACGTGGGTCGAGCCGACGCCTTCGTTGATGTTGCGGCCGTCGGGATCGACCCCGATCGTCTCGACCTCCGCCCCGAGCTGCGCGAAGATCCGCGGCGCGACCCGGTAGGTGGCCCCGTGGGCGCAGTCGAGCATCACCTTGCGGCCGGAGAGGTCGATCTGGAAGGCGGCGGCCAGCTCGCGGATGTAGTCGTCCTCCCCCCCATGCAACTCCTCGATCCGACCTGGCGCGGCGGCGGGCGGCGGGCCATCGCCCCGCGTCAGTACCCGCCCATCGCCCTCCATCAGCGCCTCGAGCCGCGCCTCGACCTCGTCGGGGAGCTTTGTCCCGGCGCCGGAGAAGAACTTGATCCCGTTGTCCTGGAACGGGTTGTGGGAGGCGGAGACGACGGCGGCGAGGTCGAGCCCGAGCCGGCGCACGAGGATCGCCGCCGCCGGGGTGGGCAGGACGCCGGCGAGCAGGGCGTCGCCGCCCGCGGCGGCGATACCGGCGGCCAGCGCAGCCTCCAGCATCGGCCCCGACTCGCGCGTGTCGCGGACGATCAGGACCTGCGGGCGCTCCTTCTCCAGCGAGGCGGTCGCGGCGCGGCCGAGGCTGGTCGCCAGCTCGGCGGTGAGGAAGGTCCCCGCCTCGCCGCGGACGCCGTCGGTCCCGAACAGCTTCCTGCTCGCGTCAGCCACGCAGACAGCCTATTCCGGAAGTAGCGGCCGAAAGAAGCGGACTCAGCGCTTGCTGAACTGCGGCTTCTTACGGGCCTTCTTGAAGCCCGCCTTGCGCCGCTCCTTGACCCGCGCGTCGCGGGTGAGGAAGCCGCGACGCTTGAGGTCGCCGCGCAGCTCGGCGTCGATCTCGGTCAGCGCCTTGGCGATGCCGTGGCGGACCGCCCCGGCCTGGCCGGAGACGCCGCCACCGTGGACGCGGACGCGGACGTCGACGTTGCCCTCGTAACCGGAGACGGTCAGCGGCTGCTTGACGATCGTCTGGTGCAGGGGACGGGGGAAGAACTCGGGGAGATCGCGGCCGTTGACGGTGAATTTGCCGTCGCCCGGCAGCAGGATCACGCGGGCGATCGCGTTCTTGCGCTTGCCGGTGGCGAGGAAACGGGACCCTTTCTCCATTTTCGCCGGCGCCCGGTCGGCGACGGCAGAGTCGGCTTCGGCGGCGGCCAGGGCGGCCTCGCGGTTCCGTTTCTCCTCTTCCTCGGCTTCGAGGCGGGCGCGCTCCTCGGCCGACAGCTCCGGGCCTTCCGGCTCGATCGCGATCGGCTCCAGGTTGGCCCCGGGGATGACGTCTTTCTTCTCCTCTTTGGCGACGCGCGCGGGCCGCTCCTCAGGCTCCGGCGCGGCCTCCTCCTCTGCGGCCTGCGAGGCGTCAGCCACCTCTTCAGTCGAGTCCGCGTCGGGAGTGTCGGCCGCAGCCTGCGGCGCCTCATCCGCGGGTGGCGCGGATGGGGTGTCCTCGCCCGCAGCTTGCGAGGACGAGGGCGCTCCATCGGCGACAGGACCCGCGGTTGCGGCCTCCTGTCCCTCGGTCGTCTCCTCGGGGCGCTGCTCTGAAGTCTCGTTCGTCTCGTCAGACATCTATCGCTGGATCTCCATCGGTTTCGGCTGCTGGGCGGCGTGCGGGTGCTCGGGGCCGGCGTACACCTTCAGCTTGGTCAGCTGCTGGCGGGCGAGCCGGTTGCGCGGCAGCATCCCCTTCACGGCCTTGCGGATGACTTCCTCCGGACGCCGTTCCAGCATCTCGGCGAGGGTGCGCGACTTGATCCCACCCGGGTAGCCGCTGTGGCGCCAGTAGGTCTTCTGCGCCAGCTTGTCGCCGGTGACGCGGATCTTCTCCGCGTTGACGACGACGACGAAGTCGCCGGTGTCGACGTGCGGCGTGTAGGTCGGCTTGCGCTTACCCCGCAGCGCGTCGGCGATCTGGGTCGCCAGACGGCCCAGGGTCTGCCCCTCGGCATCGACGACGTACCAGTCTCGCTGGCGGTTCTCGGCTGTGGCTACAAAGGTCTTCATCGCGAAAAAAAGCGCGGGGCATCGCCCACGCGGCCGGTGGATGATAGCCAGATCGCTCAGTCGGCGCAGCGATCGCAAAGACCGCGCAAGACGACGTCGTGCTCGGTGACGTCGAAGCTCATCTCTCCGGCGACGTTCTCGAGGGCGCGCTCGAGGCGTGGATCCTCGAACGGGACCATGCGGCCGCAGTCACGGCAGATGGCGTGGTGATGGTGGTGGCCGGTCGGGTCGACCCGCTCGTACCCGGCGGTGCCGCGGCAGACCTCGATCCGCTGGACGAGGCCGAGCTGCTCCAACTGCTCCAGCGCCCGGTAGACAGAGGCGCGGCCGACCGCGGGCTTGCGGCGGCGCAGCTCGTCGTCGAGGTCGAGCGCGGTGACCGCGCAGTCGTGCCCGGCGAGCGCCTCGACCACCGCCGTGCGGGCGCCCCCGCGCCGGTAGCCGGCGTCGGCGAGGGCGGCAAGCGCGTGCTCGGCCCAGGTGCCCTGCGGCGCTGTCCTCGTCTGAATACTCACAGTTCGATCCTAGCCCCCGTCGAGGCCCCCTCCGTGGCGTTCGCAGTTCTCCCCGGTATCCGGGGAGAACTGCGAACGCCATCGTTGTGGAGGCGGTCGCGGAGGGCGGCGAGGAGGAAGGCGGCGGTGGCGACGCCGATCACGGCGGTGCCGGCGGGGAGCGAGTCGATCTCGTAGGACAGGAGGAGGCCGAGCCACATCGAGCCGACCGCGATCGCCGCGGACAGGCCGAGGCCGAGCCAGGGCCGGTCGGTGAGCAGGCGGGCCGCACCGCCGGGCGCCGCCAGCAGTCCCAGGAGGAGGAGCGCGCCGACGGCCTGGGTCGCCTCGGCGGCGACCGCGCCGAGGATGACGAAGAAGGCGATCCCGAGCGCCCGCACCGGCACGCCGAGCCCGCGGGCCACCTCGGGGTCGAGCGAGGCGAGCAGCAGCGGCCGGGCGATCAGCGCCAGGGCGACGCAGGCCGCGATCGCGACCACGGCGGCAAGGCGGGCGTCGCCGCCGGAAAGGCCGAGGATCGAGCCGAAGAGGACGCGGACCGCGGCGGTGCCGTCCGCCCCGCTCGAGCCGCTGACGAAAATCGAGAGGAAGAGTGCCCCGAGGCCGAGGATCCAGGCGAAGACGGTCCCGATCACGACATCGTCGGCGCGGGCCCGCTCGCCGAGGCCGCCGATCCCGGCGCCGACGACCAGCGTCGCGGCGAAGAGGCCGAGGCGGATGTCGATCCCGATCGCGGCCGCCCCGAGCGCCCCGGCGAAGGCGACGTGGCTGAGCGCGTCCCCGGCGAAGACCTGGGCGCGAAGGACGACGAACCAGCCGATCGCCCCGCACGCAAGCGCGACAAACGTCCCCGCCAGGTACGCGTTCCGCATGAATTCGTGAGCGAACATCAGGCCCCCACCCCCGACGCCCCGGGCGCGGTCGTCCTTTGGCCCCCGAGGCGGAAGTCAGAACGACCGCGATCGCGGTCGCGGAGCTCGACGGCGAGGCGGACCAGGACGTAGAGGCCGAAGCTGAGGCTCGTCACCCAGAAGCCGACCGGATACGGGGAGAAGTAGGCGATCCCGAGGCCGAGCCAGGTGACGAGGAACGCCAGCACCACCGAGAGGACGAGGCCGCGGGCCGGGCGGGCGGTGAGGAGCTGGGCGGTGGCCGCCGGGGTCACCAGGAGAGCGAAGACGAGGAGCGCGCCGGTGATCTCCGCGGTCGCCGCCACCGCCATCCCGAGCAGCAGCAGGAAGGCGACGCCGAGGAAGCGGGTCGGGACTCCCCCGGCCCGCGCCACCGAGGCGTCGACCGAGGCGTAGAAGAGCGGCCGGGCCATCGCCGCGAGCAGTAGCAGCGTCACCACCGCGATCACCAGCAGCGTCAGCACCTGCCCCTTGGTGATCCCGAGGAAGGTGCCGAAGAGGAGCGACTCGAGCCCCGCCAGCTGACCGCCGTAGAGGCCGACGAAGAGGAAGCCGAGGCCGAGGGCGAACGCCTGCACGGTGCCGATCGCGGCCGACTCGCCCGCCCGGCCGCTGCGCCCGTCGCGCCCCACCGCGGCCAGGGCCAGCGCGCCCAGCCCGCAGGCGCCGAAGTAGCCGATCGCGACCGGGATCGCCGCCAGAGTCGCCGCCGCGGCGCCGGGGAAGGAGATGATCGCCAGCGTGTGGCCGGCGAAGGTCTGCCGGCGCAGGACCATGAACCAGCCGATCGCCCCTGCCATCACGGCGACGATCGCCCCTGCCTCCAGCGCCTGGACCATAAAGGGGTAGGCGGTCAGCTGTTCCCAGTCGCCGACCAGGTCCCAGGAGAGATGCGGAGCGGAGACGCTCATCCGGCCGGTCCCCGCTCGGCGAGCTGCTCGACGCCCGGTTCGTCGGACGCGTGATCGTGCCCGCCGCAGTCGCCCGCGTGGCCGTGGGCGTCGGGGGTGCCGACGACGATCAGCCGGCCGCTCTGCGTCTCGACCACCTCGATCGGCGAGCCGTAGAGTTCGCTCAGCACCTCGGCGCGGATCACCTCCCGCGGCGGCCCCTCCACCCCGCGCCCGCCGGCGAAGTAGACGACCCGGTCGAGGTATCCCAGGATCGGGTTGACGTCGTGGGCGACGAGGACGACGGTGACGTCCTGGGTCCGGCAGATCCGCTGGACCAGTGCCGCCACAGCCGCCTGGTTGGGCAGGTCGAGGGAGTCGAGCGGCTCGTCGAGCAGCAGCATCTGGGGATCGCGGACCAGCGCCTGGGCGATCAGGAGGCGCTGCTGCTCCCCGCCGGAGAGGGTGCCGATCGGCCGCCCCGCGTAGGCGGACGCGCCGACCAGCTCGACCACCTCCTCTACCTTCGTGGCGGCGGCGCGGGACGAGGCCGAGAGCGCCGCAGGCAGCGGCACCCCCCAGCGCGCCCCGTCGAGCCCCAACCGCACCACGTCGACCCCGCGCACCCGGGTCGAGGCGTCGAAGCTGCGCCGCTGGGGCAGGTACCCGATCCGCGCGCGGGCGGCGCGCGGCGCCTCGCCGAGCACGCTCACCCCGCCGCCGCTCAGCGGCAGCAGGCCGAGGACGACGTCGAGGAGGGTCGACTTGCCCGCCCCGTTGGGGCCGAGCACGGCGACGAACTCGCCGCGGGCGATCGAGAGGTCGACGCCCGACCACACGGGGGCGCCGCCACGGGAAGCGGCGGCCCGGGACAAGGTGATCGCCTCGCTCATCCCGACCTCAATGCCTCCTCGATCCCTTCCAGCTCTCGCACCATCCAGTCCTCGAAGCTCGCCCCTTCCGGGGTCAGCGTCTCGGTCACGGTGGCGATCGGGATCCCGTTCGCTTCCGCCGCTTCGTTCAGCCGCTTCACGTCGGGGGTCGCGTTCTGGCTGTTGTAGACCCAGAGGGAGATCGCGCAGTCGGTGAGCTGACGATCGGCGGTCGCCTTCTCGGAGGGGCTCGGTTCGGTCCCCTCGGCGATCCCGTCCATGAACCCGGCCGGGGTGATCAGGTCGAGGCCGAGCGCCGGGGCCAGCGGTTCGAAGATGCTCTCCGAGGCGCCGACCTTGGTGCCGCCGTATTCGCTCTTGATCCTGGCGATCAGCTGGTGGTAGCGGGCCAGGCCCTGGGTGTCGAACTTCCTCGCCTGGGCTTCGTAATAGGAGTCGTGACCGGGATCGGCTTCCTCATACGCCTTGACGATCGCCGCGGTCACCTTTTCGACCGATTCCGGCGAGTACCACTGATGCGGGTTGTCGCCTGACTGCAGGCCGAGGACGTCGCCGACGTCGACTTCGACCCGCGAGCCGTCTTCGTTCGCGGCGAGCAGCTTCGAGGCCCATTCGTCGTAGCCGATCCCGTTGACGATCGAGACCTGGGAGCTCGCCAGTGCGCGACCGTCCTCGGCGGTCGGTTCGTAGTCGTGCGGGTCGGCGGCCGGGTTGGTGATGACGTCGGTGACGACGACGCGGTCGCCGCCGACCTGTTCGGCGATCGACCCCCAGAAGTCCTCGGCGGCGACCACGTTCAGCTTGCCGGACTCCGCCGCGGTCGAGCCGGCGCCGCCGCAGCCCGCCAGGGCGAGGAGCGCCGCGACCCCGATCAGCGCGCCCGTCCCACCGCGCCGCAGGGTGGTCCCAGCCGCGGAGTTTTTGAGATGCGTTCTCATCAGCGCGGGCAGACTAGCACGTATTGAGAACAGTTCTCGTTTCAACTGAAGTAGATTCGCCGCCTGTGATCGCCTCGATCCCCAGCCCCTCGAGCAGCGGCCTCGAAGTCGGCCCGTTCAACATCCACGCGTACGGGCTGATGTATGCGTTCGCGGTGACCGCCGCGGTGCTGATCGTGCGGCGGCGCTGGGGCAAGCTCGGCGGCGACCCCGAACTGCCCTTCCAGGTGGCGATCTGGGCGTTCCCGGCGGGCCTCCTCGGCGGCCGCCTCTACTTCGACATCACCAGCTGGGGCGAAATGCCCCACACCTGGTGGGGCCCATTTGCGGTCTGGGACGGCGGGCTCGGGATCTGGGGCGGGATCGCGGCGGGCGCCGCCGTGGGGATCTGGCGCGTCCACCGGGCCGGGGTCTCGGTCCCCGCCTTCATGGACTGCACCGCTCCCGCCCTGCTGGTCGCCCAGGCGATCGGCCGGATCGGCAACTACTTCAACCAGGAGCTCTTCGGCGGCCCGACCAACCTCCCCTGGGGCCTCGAGATCTCCCCCGAGCACCGCCCCGCGGGCTACCTCCACTACGCCACCTTCCAGCCGACCTTCCTCTACGAGATCATCTGGAATCTCTCGCTGGCCGGCTTCCTCGTCTGGCTCGGCCACCACCGCAAGATCCGCCCGCCCGGCCTCTTCGCCCTCTACGTCACCGGCTACTCGGCCTTCCGCATCTTCGAGGAGAGCCTGCGGGTCGACCCCGCCCACCACATCCTCGGCCAGCGCCTCAACTTCTGGGTCGCGATCGCGCTGACGATCGTCGGCGCCACCTGGTTTCTCTGGACCCAGCGCAACCGCCCCGGCGCCGACGACCCACCGGTGGTACGTCCTCCAGGCGAACCGCACCAAAACAGTGCCGTCTCTGTAGAGACTTCGTAACAACGTCTACGTTGTACAATCTCTGCGCTATGTCTCTGGCATGCGCTGGGGACGGAGCGGACGGAAGAGTTCGAGGAGTGGTGGAAGACGCTGAGCCGAGCGGAGAAAGCGAAGGTCGACACCTCGGTCGACGAGCTTGAGGAAACCGGCCCGACCGCGCGACGGCCCCTGGTCGATACGGTCAGGGGTTCGAAGCATCCCAACATGAAGGAGCTTCGATCGACCCGGACGATCCGTGTGTTCTTTCGATCCGAGGCGGAAGGCCATCCTTTTGATCGGGGGTGACAAGGCGGGGGCAACCAAGCGCTTCTACCGCCAGATGATCTCCAAGGCGGACAGGATCTACGACGCGCACCTCGCGCGATTTGAGAAAGGAGCACCTGTAGATGGCTGCTAAAGACGAATGGGCCGAGGGGGAAACCAGACCGTTCAAAGAGCTGCGCGATGAGCTCCGGAAGGATCCTGCCGTGGCAGCCGAAATCGACGCTCGCAAGGCCGGCCTCGATGCCGCGATGAGGCTGAACGAACTACGTGAAGCGCGCAAACAGACCCAGGCCAGTCTGGCCAAGATCCTCGGCACGAGTCAGGCCAACGTCTCGCGGATGGAGCGGAGCGAAAACCCCTACCTGGAAACGCTCGCCGATTTCGTCGGCGCGCTCGGGGCCCGTCTGGAGATCAACGCGGTCTTCGAGGACGAAGTCGTCCCCTTGAGGGTGTTCGAGGGCGAGGTCGAGACCCCGTCTACTCCCACTCGATAGTCGCCGGCGGCTTCGAGGAGATGTCGAGGGCGCAGCGGTTGACGCCGCGGATCTCGTTGATGATCCGATTGGAGACGCGCTCCAGCAGGTCGTAGGGCAGGCGCGCCCAGTCGGCGGTCATCGCGTCGTCGGAGGTGACCGCGCGGATCACGATCGGGTAGGCGTAGGTGCGGCCGTCGCCCTGCACCCCGACCGAGCGGACCACCGGCAGCACGCAGAAGGACTGCCACAGCTGCCGGTACATCTCGGCGGCGCGGATCTCCTCCTGCAGGATCGCGTCGGCGGCGCGCAGGATGTCGAGGCGTTCGCGGTTGACCTCGCCGCCGACGATCCGGATCGCCAGGCCGGGCCCCGGGAAGGGCTGGCGCCAGACCATCCGCTCGGGCAGCCCGAGCTCGGCGCCGACCGCCCGCACCTCGTCCTTGAAGAGCATCCGTAGCGGCTCGACCAGCTCGAAGTCGAAGTCCTCGGGCAGCCCGCCGACGTTGTGGTGGGACTTGATCGTCGCCGCGTGGTCGGTGCCGCCGGACTCGATCACGTCCGAGTAGAGCGTCCCCTGGACCAGATAACCGATGTCGTCGAGCTTCGCCGCCTCCTCCTCGAAGACGCGGATGAACTCCTCGCCGATGATCTTCCGCTTGCGCTCCGGGTCGTCGACCCCGGCGAGCTTGGCGAGGAAGCGCTCCTCGGCGTCGACCGCGATCAGCGGGATGCCGAACTGGGAGAAGGTCTCGACCACCTGCCCGGACTCGTTCAGCCGCATCATCCCGTGGTCGACGTAGATGCAGGTCAGCCGCTCCCCCACCGCCTTGTGGACGAGCAGCGCCGCGACCGAGGAGTCGACCCCGCCGGAGAGCCCGCAGATCACCCGGCCCTCGCCGACCTGGGCGCGGATCTTCTCCACCTGCTCTTCGATCACCGAGGCGGCGCTCCACTGCTCGGTGCAGCCGGCGACGTCGCGCAGGAAGCGGGTGAGGATCTCGGTCCCGTACGGCGTGTGGACGACCTCGGGGTGGAACTGGATGCCGTAGAGGGCCCGGTCGGTCATCTCATAGGCCGCCACCGGGGAGCTCGGCGAGGCAGCCAGGGCGCGGAACCCCTCCGGCGCCTCGCGGACCACGTCGCGATGGCTCATCCAGCAGTTCTGCTCCTCGGGCAGGCCGCCGAGCAGTCGGCCGCCGCCGTCGCGCAGGGTCAGCTCGGTGCGGCCGAACTCGCCCGCCTCGGCCCCTTCGACCTTGCCGCCGAGCGCCAGCGCCATCGCCTGCATGCCGTAACAGATGCCCAGCATCGGGATGTCGAGGTCGAGCAGCTGGGTCGGGAAGGCGGGCGCGCCCGGCTCGTACACCGAGGCGGGACCGCCGGAGAGGACCAGCGCCTTCGGTGCCCGGGCGCGGATCTTCTCGACGTCGACGTTCGCCGGCAGCAGCTCGGCGAACACCCCGCATTCGCGGATCCGCCGGGCGATCAGCTGCGAGTACTGGCCGCCGAAGTCGAGGACCAGTACCTCCTCCGTGGCCTTCACGTCGCTTATAGGCAGGGCGCCGCCCGACTCGTCATCGGGCCGGGCGACGATCTGCTCAGTCATCCGAGACGGCAACTCCCGCGGACACCGCGGCCCGCCCGTTCGATCCCATCCCGACGTGCTGCTCGTTCTGCAGCTTCTTGCCCTCCGACATCAGCGCCGGGGCGACCATCACCTCGGCCCGCTGGAAGCTGCGGATGTCCTCGTAGCCACAGGTGGCCATCGAGGTTTTCAGCGCTCCCATCAGGTTGAAGGTGCCGTCGTTCTCGCGGGCCGGGCCGAGCAGGATCTGCTCCATCGTCCCGTCCTGCTTGGTCGACACGCGGGTGCCGCGCGGCAGCGAGGGATGGAAGGTCGCCATCCCCCAGTGGAAGCCGCGGCCCGGGGCCTCTTTGGCGCGGGCGAGCGGCGAGCCGATCATGACCGCGTCGGCGCCCATCGCGATCGCCTTGGAGACGTCGCCGCCGGTCCGCATGCCACCGTCGGCGATCACGTTCACGTACTCGCCGGTCTCCAGCATGTGCTGGGCGCGGGCGGCCGCCACGTCGGCGATCGCCGTCGCCTGCGGGACGCCGATCCCGAGCACGCCGCGGGTGGTGCAGGCGGCGCCCGGACCGACCCCGACCAGGACCCCGACCGCGCCGGTCCGCATCAGGTGCAGGCCGGTCGAGTAGGAGGCGCAGCC
>DATEDJ010000071.1:0-2887 GCA_035281725.1 Solirubrobacterales bacterium | reverse complement strand
ACTCGGGGTGGTCGCCGTAGCCGAAGACGGAGACCGGTTTGCCCAGCGCCGCCCAGACGTTGTTGAAGTTGACCCCGGCCGCCATCACCCGGACGATCACCTCGAAGGCGCCCGGCTCGGGGACCTCGATCTGCTCGAGCTGGAAGGCGTCCTTCGGTTCGCCCTCGCGCTCCTGCCGGATGACCCAGGCGGCCATCGTCTCCGGGAGCGTCCCCGGCTCGACGTCGAGAGTGGTCAGATTGCTGGTGTCGACAGCCAAAGTCTTTGCCTCCGTCTTGGTTTCCCGCCTGCCGGAGGATCCTAGATGAGGGGTGGCGAGCCGGGAGTGCGGCGTCGGCTCAGGCGGCGTCGCGTTCGTCCCCCGGCCGCGTCGCCTCGTCGACCTCGCGCAGCTCGTCCAGCAGCTCCGGGGCCGAGATCTGGCGCACGGTGATCTGGGTCGGCTCCGGTGGCTCGATCTCCTTGCCGGGCGCGACGCCCATGCCCTCGACTTTGCGCAGCTGCGGCAGCAGCCGCGCCTCCATCGAGCCGACCGCTTTGTCGTAGGCGGTCGCCGCCGTGGTGAGCCCTTTGCCGACCCGCTCGAACTCGCCGAGGAAGCGCGAGAAGCGCGAGTGCAGGGTGCCCGCCGCCTCGGCGATCTCGGCCGCCTCGGCGACCATCCGCTCCTGGCGCCAGCCCAGCTCCATCGTCCGCAGCAGCCCGATCAGCGAGGTCGGCCCGACCAGCAGCACGTTGCGCTCCAGCGCGTAGTCGAAGAGCGCCGGGTCGGCGGCGAGAGCGGCGTGCATGGCGGGCTCGTTGGGCATGAAGCAGACGACCAGGTCCGGCGTTTCGCCGGCCTTGAACTGGCCCTGGTAGTCCTTGGTCGAGAGGCTGCGGACGTGCTCGCGGGCCTGCCGCGCGTGGCGCGCCATGTGCACGAGGCGGGTGCTCTCGTCCTCCGCCTCCTGGGCGTCGAGAAAGGCGTCGAAGGGCACTTTCGAGTCGGCGACGAAGCTGCGGCCCTCGGGGAGCAGGAAGCGCGCGTCGGGGCGCAGCTGGCCGCTTTCGGTGCGCAGGGTCTCCTGCAGCTCGAAGTCGACGTGCTCGGTCATCCCGGCGATCTCGATGCAGCGGCGCAGTTGCATCTCGCCCCACTGGCCGCGGGTCTGCGGCTGGCGCAGCGCCTTCTTCAGCCCGGCGGTCTCCGAGTTCAGGTTGCCGACGGTCTGGCCCACCTGCTCGAGCAGGGTGCGGGTCTGCAGGTCGACTTCGCCGCGCTTACGGACCTCGGCCTCGATCTTCAGCTGGCCATCGGCGATCCGGTCGGTCAGCGCTTTGATCTCGGCCTGGCGGCGGTCGATCTCGCTCTGACGTTTGTCGAGTGAGGCCTGCGCGTTGGCGACGTCGACCTTGCGCGCCTCCTCGTTCGCCTGCAGCAGGTTGGACATCATCTGCGAGGCGACCTGGGCGGTCGCTTCCTGGATCGCGGGACCGAGGTCCGGCTCGGCGGCAGGCTCCTCCTTGCGCCCGACGAGGACGTAGATGAGGGTGGCGACGAGGGCCAGGACGGCGATGGCGAGGACGGCAGTCATTGGACCGTCGATGGTTGCGCGCCGGGCGGACGCCAAGCGCCGCCCCGAGGGCCGGAAGGAGCGCGCATTTAGCTCTGTGCGCCACCATGGAGGCGAAGTGCAAGATCGATTGCTCACGGCGCTCGGCGCCCTCGCCGCCGCGGTGGCGGTGGTGGCCGGCTTCGCCCTCCTCTTCAGCGTGCTCGACGACGGGGGCAGCGGAGCGACCCCGTCGACGACGGTGATCGTCCGCGTCCCCGGCGGGCAGACCTCGGGCGGCGACCAGGCGAAGCCGGGGCATGCCTCGGTGGGGACGAAGGCGACTCGGTCAGCAACCTCGCGCCCGGCCCGGGTGCCGACCCTCGCCGCCCGGCCGCCGAAGGGCGTCGCCTTCGCGATCGCCCATGTGCGCGAGGGGGCGAGGGTCGACCTCCATTCCGCGCCGGGCGGCCAGGTCCTCGCCAAGCTCGGCGACGCGACCGAATTCGGCTCGCCGGTCTCCTTCTCGGTGGTCGCCACCAAGCCCGGCTGGCTCGGCGTGAGCGCGCCGGAGCTGCCGAACGGCGAGCTTGGCTGGATCGCCCGCGACCCGACTCAGGTCGACGTCTACTGGACCCGCTACTCGCTGCACGCCTCGCTCCCCGGGCGGAGCCTCGAGCTCCGCTACGGCCACAAGGTCGTCGGCCGCTTCCCGGTCACCGTCGGCGGTCCCGGGACGGAAACGCCGCCCGGCCGCTACGGCGTCACCGACGGGGTCAGCTTCGACGAAAGCCCCTATTACGGCTGCTGCGCCCTGGCCCTGAGCGGCCACCAGTACGCGGAACTGCCCGCGGGCTGGATCGGCGGCAACCGCTTGGCGATCCACGGCACCCCGGGCTCGGTCGGCGGCGCCGAAAGCCTCGGCTGCATCAGGGCGACTGACGAGACGATGCACTACCTGTTTGCCCGCGTCCCGCTCGGCACCCCGGTATTTATCGACGCTTGAGCGGGGGTTCGGTGGCTGGGAAGGGACGGGCAAGGGACGCGGCCATCTCGGAGGCGGCCCGGGCAGGCTGAGGCCGCCTCCGAGATGGCCGGGTCTGCGGGGGGAGGTGAGGGTGCGGGTCCCGTGCGGGTCTCGGGAGAGAGACGTGCGGGAGACGACGGGAACGTCACGTTTACTCAGGGGAGTCGTCACGTCTGTGACGCGTCCGTTCAGTGCGTTCGCAGTAATCCCCGCATAGCGGGGATTACTGCGAACGCACCGGGGTCGGCGGCGTGGAGGTGTGACGTCTCCCCCCGGAAGCGCACGGAGCCTGCGCGCTTCCCGCCGGAAGCCTCACGTCCTGGGC